>JBPCLS010000279.1:0-4754 GCA_051003055.1 Casimicrobiaceae bacterium | reverse complement strand
CCGGATCGCCGTAACGCTGCGCAATCAAGGGGAGACACGCCGCGACGTCCGGCCACTTGACCCTGGACTCGGGCGGCGTCTTCCACGGACGCAAGTGCATGACCAAATACGCGGCACCGTACGTTTCGCCGCGCAACAGCGCGCTCAAGTGCGCGAATTTCCGCATGCGCATGCCGGGGAGGCCTTCCGGATACTCACCGAACGTGCGTGTGCTGCAGACCGGCGTCACCAAACCGATCAGCACTTTTTGGCGATGAATTTGCTGGTACCACGGCAGCGGATTGAAATGCGACTCGAACCGCCACGGCGCTTCGATCAACGTTAACGATCCGGGCGTGCGCGCACCCAACTGGCGGTAGAAATCGGAGACCGGCTCGCGCGGGATCTGCGTGACATAAGGGTTGTGCACCGGGTCGTAGTCGAATTGGAAGCGCAGATGGCCCATGAACTGATTGGGAAAATAGAACTAGCCGGGAAGCGGACCCAGCGCCACCAACGCAGCCACCATGCTCGCGACCACAGCGACCTCCAGCGCCGGGCGCTTGACCGCCGCGAGGGCGGCGACCATTCCTTCGGCAATGAACAGCAGCAGCAGCGGGATGATGGGTTGCACGTAGCGCGCAAGCACGAGCGGATGGTGGACCCAGCTTGGGCGCATCAATGCGATCGCCGTGGAACCCCCGGCGATGATCGCCATCCAGTAGTAGAGTTGCGCGCGATCGCGCCGCACGAATTCCCGTACGCCAATTGCGGCAAATGCGGCAAGTGTCGCCAGAAGAAGCCCATCACGCACCCCGCCGAGCATCAGCGCGGAACGGTACAGGCTCGCGAGCGTCACCGCGTCGGTACCGGTTTTGGCCTGGAGCAGATGCCAGTCGTTGACAACCGGCGGCAGCAGTGCGATTACGAGTGCCAGCGCGACGAGCGCACCGAACGTGCAAAGCCGCATGAGCGCAGCGATGCCGGCACGCCGCGTCGCCGGTTGCATCAGGTGCGTCAGGGCGATCGCGCCGAAATACGCGAACGGAAGCAGCGTGAACGGCAGGGTTATCGGATGCAGATATCCGGACGCGAACGTGGCGCCGAAGTAGCCAGCGGCCCAACCAACTGCGCGGGGCGTTCGTTGCCACCACCGGAAAAACGCGACGATTGCGACCAGGGTCAAGAGACTCGTGAATGCGTAGGGACGCGCAGTCTTGCTGTGATAGACGAGCAGCGGGGATACGGCAAGCAGTGCGACCCAAACGGTGCGCACAGGCAGCGACGTGACGGAGCGAAGCAGCCACGGTGCGGCGAACAGCAGCGCAAATCCCGCCACGAGTGCGGGCACGTGCATGCGCCATTCGGAGAGATGACTCGTCGTTTGCAGCCAGTAGTAGTAGAGCGTCAGCGGGATGCTGTGATCGGCGAAGCCCAGGTGCGACAGAACGCCAACGGCATCCGACGCCAGGAGTTTGTGGATGGCGTGCCATTCGTCGTCGAGGATCACCTGCGCCGGCAGTTGATACCAGCGCAACCAGGCGCCAACGGCGAGCGCGGCAACGAGCAGCACCGTCCAGGCCGGCGCGTTCGAGGACGTTGCAAAACGCAGATGCTGCGGGCTCACGCGCGCAGTTCGAACGCGCCGGGATCAGGTATGGCGAACGGAATCCGCAACGCTGGATTGGCCGAAAAAATGGCCGGATGTAGAAGCTTCCAGCGCCATAGCCGGTACTGCGTGCTGGTCCACACAACGCCCAGTCCGTACTTGACCGAGTGCGAAAAGCTGATCTGACTCGCGTTAGGGAAATACTTGGTCGGGCAGGAAATTTCGCCGATTCGCATGTCGAGCGCCAAGGCTTGCAAGAGCATCTGATTGTCGAAAATAAATCCTTCAGCGTTTGCCGCGAGTGGCAAGGTTTCGAGAACCCGGCGTGAAAATGCGCGATACCCGCTGTGGAATTCCGAGAGCTTGGTGTGCACGAGGAGGTTTTGCAGCGTGGTCAGCAGGCGATTGGCGACGTATTTCCAGAGCGGCATGCCGCCGGGGGGCGCGGTTGTACCCAGGATGCGCGAACCGATGACAACGTCGTACACCCTCGACGCGATCATGGCCGCCATCGCAGTGATGAGCCTGGGCTCGTACTGGTAATCCGGGTGCAGCATCACGACGATGTCGGCGTTCTCGGCAAGCGCCGCCGCGTAGCACGTCTTTTGATTGGCCCCGTAACCGCGATTGACCGGGTGACGGTGAACTTTGATGCCGATCCTTTGCGCGATCGCGACCGTATGATCGTCGCTCGCATCGTCGACGAGCAACACGGCATCGACAATGTCGTGTGGAATGGCGCGAAAACACTCTTCCAGCGTCTTCTCGGCGCGGTAGGCGGGCATGACGACGACGATTTTGAGATCGTGCAGCATCAACTCTTCCGGAGACACGCTCTAACAGCTTGTGCGTAACGCACGCGATTTGTCTTCCAATGCCAAGAAAGTCTTCCTCGCCGATCAGTTGGCGCCACTGGCAGACGCCGGATTCGCGCAACCGGAGCAGTTATCGCTGCCGGGCGCGTGGCTCGCGGTACTGGTTTCCCCTTGAACGACGTCGCATATCTCTTGTCGTAGGACGTGCTGCGCAAGTCTATCCGACATCTACCACTTCGACCCGGCGGTCAACGAGTGGATGATCGCCGCCGCCTGCGGCGACGCGCACCGCGTCGGTAATGAGCGCGAGGCCGTCGCAATCGAGCAGCGACTGCGGCAGCAAGTCGATGCGATTCGCGCGCCCGAAGGTCTTGCAGCGTTCTTAGGTGGTGCGGCGCACAAGCGATAGCCGCATTGGTTTTGGTGCGTCGCTTGAGCATCGTGCCGCCAGCGACGCTGCTTACATTTCTACTTCAGGAAGTCGACCCGCGCGCCTCCGCCTCGGCGGCATAAGTGAAGCTGTCGGCGAAAAATTCGTCCGGTGGCAGCCCGCAAAGGCCGGTGAAGTCGCGCTTCGCGGTGTCGATCATCGCCGGGCCGCCGCAGGCATAAACCTGATAACCCGAAAGATTGGGAAAATCCGCCACCACGGCGTTGTGCACGAACCCCGTGCGGCCGGGCCAGGCGTCTTCGGCTCGGGGTTCGGATAGAACCGGGATGAACGTGAAATTCGGGTGCTGCTGCTGCCATGCGCTCGGCAGATGCGGCAGATACAGGTCGGCGAGCGTACGCACGCCCCAGTACAGCACCATTTCGCGTGGCAGATGGTGATACAGGATGTGTTCGATGATTGCCTTGATCGGCGCGAAGCCGGTCCCGCCGGCGACGAAGATCAGCGGCTTGTCGCCTTCCTCGCGCAGATAAAACGAACCAAGCGGTCCCTCGAGACGCAGGATTTCGCGACCGCGGTAGTTGCTAAACAATTGATCGGTGAAGAATCCTCCAGGCGTGTGACGGATGTGCAACTCGAGCAGTTGATCGTCGTGTGGCGCGTTGGCCATCGAAAAGCTACGGCGCTTGCCGTCCTTCAGCAGAAAGTCGATGTACTGCCCGGCCAGGAACTGCAGCCGTTCGTTGGCAGGCAATTTGAAACGCACGATCGCGACATCGGGCGCGACTTTTTCGATCGACTCGACCCGGCACGGCAACCGCTTGATCTGGATGTCGCCGGCGCGCCGGACCTCGCGTACGTCGATGACGAGAGCCGTTTTCGGTTTGGCGCAGCAGAGAAGTGCTACGCCTGCCCGTTGCTCGTCGGCGGTCAACGTCGATGCCTGGTACGCGCCGTAATCGACCTCGCCCGCGACGATCTTGCCCTTGCAGGTGCCGCAGGCGCCGTTGCGGCAGCCGTACGGCAGCATCAGATCGGAGCGAATGGCCGCTTCCAGGACCGTCTCGCCGGCCGCGCACGCGAAGGAATGGTCGCTGCCCTGTATGGTAATCTGATGCGTCAACAAAATACTTTCATCGCCACGCAGATTCTCCTCGCTCGTGTCCCCTATTGTCGTAAGCACCGCGCGCGCAGGTCAGGCACGATCGGTATACGCGGATGATCATTCACACTTGCGCGTTTTGTTGGTCGGTTGCGGCGACATCGCACTGCGCGCCGCCGCTCTATTGCGCGCACGGGCCAGGGTGTTCGGGCTGACCCGGCGCCGCGAAGACATTCCGAAGCTGCGCAGCCACGGCATCGTTCCGCTTCTGGGTGATCTGGACGACTACCGGTCACTCGTTCAGTTGCGCGCCGCCCTGTTCGCCGTGCTGCATTTCGCGCCGCCGCCATCCGACGGCCGCGACGATCCGCGCACGCAAAAACTGATTGCCGCGCTCGGAAGGTCGCGAAGTATACCGCGGCGGTTCGTTTACGTTTCGACGTCCGGAGTGTACGGAGATTGCGGCGGCGAACGCATCGCCGAAGAGCGCAGGCGCGCCGCGCGGACCCCCCGCGGCAAACGGCGTGTCGCCGCCGAAAACCGTTTGCGCGCGTGGGCGCGTGACACTGGCGTTTCGCTCGCAATCCTGCGTGCGCCCGGCATTTACGCGGAAACACGGCTGCCGCTCGCGCGACTGAAGGTCGGAACGCCGGTGCTCGTCGCCACCGACGACGTGTACACGAACCATATTCACGCCGACGATCTTGCGCGTGCCGTATTTGCCGCCCTATTTCACGGCAAGCCCAATCGCGCGGACAACGTGACCGACGATGCGGAGATAAAAATGGGCGACTGGTGCGACGCCGTCGCCGACTCTTTCCAACTGCCGCGGCCGCCACGCGTTACGCGGGAGGAGGC
>JBPCLS010000278.1:0-3642 GCA_051003055.1 Casimicrobiaceae bacterium | reverse complement strand
GGGCGAAGGCCGGGGACGGATCGTGGTGCTCGACAAGACCGGGCCCGGCGCGGGCGCCTCCGGCATTGCATGCGGCGTCGTCCGCAACAACTACTTCCAGCCGGCGATGCGCGAGCTGATGGCGCATTCGGTTTCGGTATGGGAGAGCGACCCCGATGCGTACAGCTATCACCCGGTCGGTTACATGCAGATCAGTCCCGAGGTCATGCATGCGCAGGTCGGCACGATCTACGAGCAGCAGCAGGCGATCGGCTACGAATCGGTATTTATCGAGGGAGAGGCCGAGTCGCGTCAATACATGCAAGGAATTTTCCACGACTGGCAGGCCAAGAATATTACGTCGGTGCTGCATGAGAAGCGCGGCGGCTACGCGAACAACCAGGCGTCTGTCCAGGGCCTCGTCAACAAGGCACGAGCGCTGGGTGTGGAAATTGTTGCCGGGGTCGCCGTCACCGGCTTCCGATCGGGCAACGGCACGGGCGCGATCGCTGCGGTCGAAACCACCCAAGGGCCAATCGAATGCGAAGAAGTCGTCGTCGCGGTCGGGCCGTGGGTCAATTCGGTCTGGAACATGCTCGACTTGCCGAAGGCGATCAGCGTCACAGGGCGCGACGGCAAAGTACACGACGGCGTGCGCATGTGGCATTACATGGCGCTGCAGGAGGGCACGCTCGGCGTCGATCCGAACTACCAGAAGACCAATGCCGGCCTCATGCCGCCGGTGATTCACGTCGATACCGATGCGCCGCTTTTTTCCGACCGTGACGGCCGGCTTATCACCGACGCGCTATGGGGCATCTACTACAAGCCCGATTTTCATTTTGGCGGCGTGCAGGGCGGCGCGATGCCGGCCGTGGTCGAGCGCGATCCCGACGACGTGCGCGTTGATCCTTATGGTCCGAAGTCGCCAGAGTTCGTCGTCACCGACAATTTCGCCGACATGTGGACCTCCGCGCTTGCGTTCTGCCAGAAGCGCTTCGAGGGCAAGCATGGCGTTTACAAACAGGAGCCTTCGGGCGGCGTTGGCAGCTTCACGCCGGACAATTTTCCGGTATTCGACCGCTTCCGCGACAATGTGTACGTGATCGCCGACTCGAATCACGGCTACAAGATGATCGGCGTCGGGGAGCTCGTCGCCGACGAGCTTCTGGGCACGCCTCGCACGTTGCTCGAGCCGTTCCGCTTTTCGCGCTACGCACAGGGCCGCCTGCATCCGGTCAGCCATAGCCCGTTTCCGTGGAGCTAGTCTCGGGACAGTGTGGCGCGCTCAATGCCCCGTCCCGCACCGCCGCGCAGCGCTGGGGCCTGTCATTTGAACGTATCTTTCGCCAAGCCCTGATCGTCGAGGCCGCAATCGCGACGCTGCGTTGATACGCGCGATCGACAAGGAATGGCCGGAAGGTATGGTTGTGGCGGAAGTTAGGCACACTCGGTGTCGGAGCGTCGCAGATCGCGCTAGCATCGCCTTTTCCGACCTCGCCGATCCTGGAAGTCACATCATGAACGACCTGTCCGACCTGGGCGCATCTGCTTTCTGGCGCGTCAATCGCAAGGATCCCGATCCGGCCGAGACAAAAGAGTGGCTCGAGGCGCTCGACGCGTTGATAGAAGCCGAGGGACGCGAGCGTGCCACTTATCTCTTGCGCCGGCTGCTCGAGCACGCGCGCAAGCGGCATGTGCAAATGCCGCCAGTGCTGAGCACGCCTTATCGCAACACCATCGGCCTTGCCGAGCAGCCGCAATATCCGGGCGACCTCGCCCTCGAGCGGCGGCTGTCGTCGATCGTGCGCTGGAACGCGCTTGCGATGGTGGTTCGCGCCAATCGTGCGTCCCCCGAGTTGGGCGGACATATCGCGAGCTACGCGTCAGCGGCCGATCTGTTCGAGGTCGGCTTCAATCATTTCTTTCGCGCGGGTCAAAACGGTGACCTCGTCTACTTTCAGCCGCATTCGGCGACCGGCATTTATGCCCGGGCGTTTCTCGAAGGGCGCTTGAGCGAAGAGAGGCTTTCCAACTATCGTCGCGAAACCGGCGGCAAGGGACTCTCGTCGTATCCGCACCCGTGGCTGATGCCGGACTTCTGGCAATTCCCCACGGGCTCGATGGGTTTGGGGCCAATCCTGGCCATCTATCAGGCGCGCTTCATGAAGTACCTCGCCGGACGCGGGATCCTCGACGCCGGCAGCCGCAAAGTCTGGGCATTTGTCGGCGACGGCGAGATGGACGAGCCCGAATCGCTCGCGGGCCTGTCGCTCGCCGCGCGCGAGGGTTTGGACAACCTCATCTTCGTCATCAACTGCAATTTGCAGCGGCTCGACGGACCGGTGCGCGGCAACAGCTCGATCATTCAGGAGCTTGAGGGTCTCTTCGCCGGCGCCGGTTGGAACGTCGTCAAGCTGTTATGGGGCGCCGACTGGGATTTACTGTTCGCTCGAGACGAAGATGGCGTGCTGCTGCAGCGTCTGCATGAAACCGTCGACGGCGAGTTCCAGACCTATGCCGCGACCGACGGTCGCTTCAACCGCGAACACTTCTTCAACAAGTACCCCGAGCTGCGAGCGCTGATCGCGAACATGTCGGACGACGACATCGACCGGTTGCGCCGCGGCGGGCACGACCCGGTCAAGATCTATTCCGCCTACCACGCGGCCGTGCACCACCAAGGCCAACCGACGGTCATCCTGGCCAAGACTAAAAAGGGCTACGGCATGGGCCAATGGGGGCAGGGCAAGATGTCGACGCACCAGCAAAAGAAGCTCGATGATGAAGCGCTGCGCGCGTTTCGCGACCGTTTCGAGCTGCCCCTCTCCGACGCCGACATCGGAGAAGTACGCTTCTTCAAGCCTGCCGCCGACTCGCCGGAGATGCGATACCTGCACAGCCGCCGTCAGGCGCTGGGCGGCTACCTTCCGGCGCGCGCAAGCTGTTCGCACACGCTCGCGGCGCTGCCGCTCGCCGCGTTCGCGAGGCTGCTTGAAGGATCGCGTGGTCGCGAGCAGTCGACGACGATGGTGTTCGTGCAAGCGCTCACGCAACTGCTGAAGGACGCGGAGCTCGGCCGCCGCATCGTGCCGATTGTCGCCGACGAGGCGCGCACCTTCGGCATGCAATCGCTCTTTCGCCAGTTCGGCATCTACTCGACCGTCGGCCAACTCTACGAGCCAGAGGATCACGACGAACTGCTCTATTACAAGGAGGCGAAGGACGGCCAGATCCTCGAGGAAGGCATTACCGAGGCGGGCGCGATGTCATCGTGGATCGCCGCCGCGACAAGCTACAGCGCGCACGGCACGCCAATGCTTCCGTTCTACGCGTTCTACTCGATGTTCGGCTTTCAGAGAATCGGCGATCTCATCTGGGCCGCGGCCGATTCGCGCTCGCGCGGGTTTCTCATCGGCGCAACCGCCGGGCGCACGACGCTCGCGGGAGAGGGGTTGCAACACCAGGACGGGACGAGCCACTTGATCGCCTCGACGATCACGAACTGTGTCGCTTACGACCCCTGCTTCGGCTGCGAGCTCTTGGTGATTCTGCACGATGGCATGCGCCGAATGCTTGGAGAGCAGGAGGACGTCTTCTATTACGTCACCGTGATGAACGAGAACTACGTGCAGCCGCCGTTACCTTCGGGCGCGGAAGAAG
>JBPCLS010000277.1:0-6346 GCA_051003055.1 Casimicrobiaceae bacterium | reverse complement strand
GTTCATGACTTCCCCTCTCGTTCAGATTGATGGACAACACTTCAATCTTGGCACTTCGATGCCGTGCGGTTCCACCGCTTCGAGTAGGGGAAGTCCCTTCTATTCGCTCAACCGGACGGGCCGGTACGCGCCTTCAACTTGGCAGGCGTCGGCGCGGCCCGCCGGTTAGCTTGATACGTTGACGATTGCCTCGCCCCGCGTGTGGAACTGACTGGTGAAGATCTGGCGAAACGCCCGGTTCTCGCGCCCCCAGCCGATCCGGATCGCACGTTCCTGTACGTCGGCCTCTTCGTCCTGATCCGGGATTCCGCGTTTGCGCCGCCCGCGCGCGAATCCCCGTAGATCACGAGCTTCGCCACCCGTTCCGGATGCACGAGCTTCGCCACCCGTTCCGGATGCCGCACGGCGTAGGCAATCGCGATGGCAGCGCCTTGCGACATGCCGAGCAGCGTGAACCGGGCAAGACCTGCGGCATCCACAACGGTTTCAAGATCGGAGAGCCAGGCCTCGAAAGAAATGTTCGCAACAAAGCGGTCGGACAATCCACAGCCGCGCTGATCGTATCGAAGCAGCGTGAAGTGCCGGCCGAACTCGGCGAGCCAAGGCCGCCAGATGATGCTCTGCCAGTCGTGCTCGATGTGCGTGAGCCAGTAGGCGGCACGCACGACGGGCGCCCCCTTGCCAATCCGCTCGTATGCGAGGCGCACGCCGTCCGGCGCACGACAGAAGCGGATGTACTGCGGTAACGCGCGATCCATCCGGGAGACTCCTTGCTTCCGGCCAGACGTAGCTCAACGGCGATGCCGATGATACGCCGTGGACGCAATTGAGGAGTCACGCGGCCGCGCGTGAATATCTCCGGCCCGTTAATGAGGCCGTTATAGTGTCGTTGCAAGATGACGAACGACAAAACGGCGATGTCCAACGACATCGCCGTGGCTAAGCGGTGCGGGCCTTCATGCCCCGCTACACAACTAACCAATCACTTTGTTCCGTACGTTGACCACGCCTTGGAAAACTCCTCGTTCGTCAGGCGGCCGTCGCGGTTGGCGTCCGCAGCGTCGAACCCGCTGAACCCGCTGAGCCGATCCATTTCTTCGCGTGTGACATACCCGCGGTTGGCAGGGTCGAGCATCTTGAATGCCGATTGCGTGTTGTCAGACTTGGTGGGCATCTTCGCCATTCCGGTGGTTTGGCCGGGCGCCGCGCTTTGCGGTGTGCCAGACGGCGTAGTCGCCGTGCCAGGTTGCTGCGCCGTTGTTCCCGGCGGCTGAACGCCACCCGCCGTGCCCGTTTGCCCGGTGGTCTGCGCAAAAGCAGTGCTACTCAAAGCCAGAAACATTGCCGCGGCTAGCGCGGTCTTGGAAAACGTTCTCTCATTCATCATGCGTATCTCCTATCGGTTGGAACCATTCGAAGCGAAGTGCGAAGCGAAGTGCCTTTGGTTGAAATATGCTCCCAGGGAAAACCTGGGAGTTCACAGGCGAATGGTTGAACGCACTCTAGCGTTTGGTCCCAGCGGACGATGTAGGAGATGCCCTCTTTTCGGGTCAGTCTTTCCCGCCTTTTGCCCTAGGCGGAGGGGCCGTCTCAGACCGTCAGAAGGCGATCACGCTAGACTCGGAGCGTGACCGCCCCCTTCGCCCCCTTCAGTGCGCGCTGGTTCGAGTCGTCGCCGCTGCGGCATGCTCACTTCCGGCTGTTCTATTTCGGTTCGGTTGGCGCTGCGCTCGGCTACACGATGCAGGCCACCGTTGCCGCGTGGCTGATGGCAACGCTGACGCCATCGGCGCTGATGGTGGCGTTGGTGCAGACGGCGAGCACGGCGCCGTCATTGCTCTTCGGGCTCCTCGCCGGCGCGCTGGCGGATATTGTCGATCGGCGAAGAGTTATCCTCGTCACGCAGATCGTCCTGCTGGTCGCAACGCTGCTACTCGGTGCCGCAACGCTCGCGGGATTGACCGGCCCCGCAACCTTGCTCGCGCTGACGTTCCTGATCGGCGCGGGCTTCACGTTTTACATGCCGGCGCAGCAGGCGAGCATCAACGAGTTCGTGTCACGCGCGGAGCTGCCGCGTGCGGTCGCGTTAGGCGCCGTCGCGTTCAACGTCGCGCGGGCCGTCGGACCGGCGCTCGCCGGTGGCATTGCGGCTTGGCTGGGATCGGGCAACGCGATGCTGGCAAGCGCGCTGTTCTTCACCTTGATGATCGTCGCGGTGCGCCGATTGAGAACGCGCGAGATTGCCTTCCCTGGTGTTCCCGAAAGGCTCTTCTCGGGCGTCCAAAGCGGACTGCGCTACGCGCGTCACTCATCGGCGATGCGGTCGCTCATCATCCGCAACTTGAGCTTCAGCGTCTGCGCGAGTGCGCTGTGGGCGCTGCTACCGGTGATCGCGCGCGATCAGCTCTCGCTCGGAGCCGGCGGTTTCGGGTTGCTCTCCGCCGCTTTCGGTGTTGGCGCCGTTGTCGGCGCGTTGTCGATCCCGCGTCAGTTGCAGCGCACGTCGTTGAACGCCGTCGTCACGTCGGGTGTGCTCCTGTGGACGGTCGCCACACTGCTCATTGCCGCGACCGACGTGACCGCGATTGCATTGGTCGGTGCGTGCGGCGCCGGCGTGGCGTGGGTCAGCGTCCTTGCGAGCCTGTCGGCGGGGACGCAGAGCACGGCACCGGCTTGGGTACGGGCGCGCGCGGTGGCAATGAACCTCGTAGCGGTGCAGGCAAGTCTCGCGGTGGGTAGCGTGCTTTGGGGAGCGCTGGCGTCGGTCGCCGACACCCGGGTCACGCTCGCCGCATCAGCGGTGTGCATGGTCCTGCTGTACGCGCTCAACCGCCGGGTCCGCGTCGAGATGGGGAGCGAGGCCGACGTGACACCCGCCGTGCAGTTGCCGGACCTCGCCATTGCCATCGAACCACTGCCCGACGACGGTCCGGTTCTGATTCAGCTCGAATATCAAGTCGCTCCGGAACAGCGCGACGCTTTTCTGCGGGCCGTCCACGCGGCGGAGCCGACCCGTCGCCGCAATGGCGCAACAAGCTGGCGGGTCTTTCGTGACTTGAGTCAAGACGGGCGCTACGTCGAGCGCTACATCGTCACGTCCTGGGCCGAATACGTCCGCCTACGGACGCGAATGACGATGGCGGATCGCGAGCTGCAAAACCGCGTCGAGGAACTGCAGCGGCCCGATGTTCCGGTTCGAGTTTCGCGACTGATCGGCGTTGAAGCGCCGCCGCCGTAGGGCGCGCCTCGGTTGTTAGGCCTTGCCCTTCAGCAGCGCCTTCAGATCGGCGAACGGCTTGTGCGTCGCACGGGATTCGGCCAAGCCGCCGGGTGGCTTTTCGGCCCCTGCGGCGTGCTCGAGCTGACGCGAATGCTCGTTGTCGTGGCAATAGACGCACAGGAGCTCCCAGTTGCTGCCGTCCGGGGGATTGTTGTCGTGGTTATGGTCGCGGTGATGTACCGTGAGTTGCACGACGTTGCTACGGTCGAATTCACGCGCGCACCGCCCGCAAATCCACGGGTAGATCTTGAGCGCCTGCTCGCGATAGCCGGTTGCGCGTTGCTCCCCCGCGCGGCGTGCGTCGGCAACGATTTGATCGAGCTTCGTGCGGCGTGGTCCCTCCGTGTTTGAAGCCATGTTCCCCTCCCGCCTTCCCGCGTATATTATGCCGCGCGATGACGTGATTTGCGCAGCATCGACGCACCGGGTTTCAGGTGCGAAAATTGACCGCGTCAGGACTGCTGCATGACGGTAAAAAGCGCTGCGTCGGCGGCCATCTGATGGCAATATCGCGTATGGACTGCCGAGATATTCCTTTGGGGTTCGCCCACCCTAGCGACGCGCACGCGATGGCGCTGATGTCGCGCGACCTGATCGAAACGGGTCTCGGCTGGGCGTATCGAACCGAGCGCATCGCCAAACTGATTGGCGATCCCGAAGCGGTGGCGCTCGTTGCCCGCGATAGCCCACGGTCGGTCGGCTTCGCCGTCATGACGTTCGGTGACGAGCGTGCCCATCTTGTGTTGCTGGCGGTCCATTCGACGCATCACCGGCGCGGCATCGCGCGGCGGATGATCGAGTGGCTCCTGAGCACCGCCGCGGTCGCGGGGATCGCCTCGATCCACGTCGAACTCCGCGCCGACAACCGGCCGGCCTACGCTTTGTATCGGGCTCTGGGATTTGCGGAGACGTTGCGCGTGCCCGGTTATTACCGCGGGCGCGAAACGGCGGTGCGGATGATCCGCCTGTTGTGCGCGCCGCAAGTGGCGGCGCAAACCTGGCGGCCGCCGACGCGCGACAAGCGTTGATGCGGCCGGCAATCACATAGCGAATATCGCCAACTCGCTTCTCGGGTGTGGCCACGATATTGCTCGGAACGGTGCTTAGACCGGCTGCAGCACGACACGCGCACGCTCCTCGTGCATCCTCGCTACCAGCAGCTTGAGCAACGCGTGCACCTTCATAGCTAACGCGTGCCCATAGTGGCATCGTTCCTCTTTTGCTTTCGCCGCTAAGCCAACATCCTGCCCACGACGTCACGCGACTGCCTTGTTCCACGCCGCGACCACTGGCTCCGGCACTACCGCATCCGCAAACCAACAATGCCGTACAACGGTGATCCGGCCCGCATTGATCTGCGAGTTTTCGTCGCCCGGCGCACTGGTGCCCCGGCGGTCTCGCCGGATGCGGTAGGTGATGCGCTCCGGAGTACGTTCGAGCACGTCACACGCGCTCGCGATCTTGTCGCGGCCGACGCGGGCCACCGCGATCGGACCAGACAACGACGCCGGCAAGTTGATGCTGAGCCAGTGGCCGTCTGCCGCCCAATCGGCACGGCTTTGCCAAAACGCTTGTAGAAGCAGGCGTAGCGCATTGCGCTCCGTTGGAGCTTCTATCCCGCGCCTGTCGCTCGACAGGCTGATCGCGGGCACGCCCCAGAAAGCCGCCTCTCGGGCGATCGCCATCGTGCCGGAGTATGCAACGTCCTCGCCAACGTTGCGTTTGTCGTTGATGCCGGCAAGCACCACGTCTGGCTTCGGTCCGTCAACAAAGAGGATGGTCATCGCCGCGACGACGCAATCGGCAGGCGCTCCCGAACAGGCGTACGCTCGCTCGCCGGTACGGGTCAGTGTCAGATCACGATCGAACGACAACTGATGGCTGGCGGCGGTCCACTTGCGGTCGGGCGCGACCACCCATACTTCGGGTCCGAGCGCGAGCGCGGCATCCGCCAGCAGGCGAATCCCGGGCGCTTCGAAGCCATCATCGTTGCCGATCAGAATGCGCATGGTTCCCCCGACATCAGAGGTCGACGTAGTCCCCCGTCGCGAGATCGGTGCGCAGCGACGGCACGTATTCCGCGAGCCGCGTGAGCTGCGGGCGATCGCACGAATGGCCGAGCACGGTGCTGGCGGCGCTTGTCGCGAGTATGGCGAGATTCTCGGTCAAGGTCGGATGCGTCGGCAGCCGGATCCACGCTGCGCGTCCTTCGGTCACCATGCGTTCGCCCGGACTATGCGTTGGCAAGTGCCCGGTGAAAAGTGTTGCGTGGCGCTGTGCGAGCGCCGTTTCGAGAATGTTGCGCGACGGACCGGACATGCCCATGCCGTCATGGCAGAGCAGCGCGGCGCGCGGCAGCGCCATGCCGTCCCGCCACTCGGCGGCAGCATCGAGCCGTGCGGCGAGCATGTCGGCCATATCGGCCTTAAGCCAACTGCTGGCGGCGATCTGCGTGTGCAGCGCCTCGCGCATTCCCGCGGCGAGCGCCACGCGGTCAGGGATGATGCCAAGAAGCTCGGCCGAGCGACCGTATAAAGGTGTCGGCAACACGCAGCCCATCGGCCGGGAGGCAATCCATTCGCGTATTTGCACGGCACGATCGCGGTGGGAGATATCGTCGTCGCCGTACGACGCGTCGAGCGCAATCGCGTTGCACGGAAGGACCGGGTCCATCGCGAAGACCGGGCTGCCAGGGACGACATCGCCGCAATAATTGAAGGTCGCGCGCCCGTCGTTTACCCGGCACCAGACGCCGCCGGCAATGTGTCCGGAACGCCCGGTGGAAATCGTGAGCGGCCCCAGCGCGAGCGTTCCGTCGCCTACCGGCAGGCGCTCGACGTTGGCTTGTCGTACGAGCAACCGATGTTCGGGTGTCGCGTAGCTCGCGAGACAGAGATCGGCTTCGCGCCGGGTCTCGGCCGTCATGAACAGGCGCCCGTTGAACCCCCTCGCGATATACCAGCCGAGCGCGGCGACGTGGTCCTCGTGTCCATGCGTAATCACAATCGCGTCGGCCGCCTTCAATGTCGCTTCCGAAATGGCCGGGTAGTAGTCGTCGTGTCCGCG
>JBPCLS010000276.1:0-4507 GCA_051003055.1 Casimicrobiaceae bacterium | reverse complement strand
CAGGCACACCACGTCGCTATCGCTCGCGCGTGCCTTCGCTCAATGACTCTACGCCGTCCATCTAGAGGACGGCTATCGCGGGCTCCTCGCCTCGGTCTTCGACCTTCCATGGCTCGTCGAACGAAATACTGTGTCCATAAAACCCGCATCCCGCTCAGAAATTTACAGCAACCAGGGAACTTGACCCCTTGATCACGGCGCCATGGTCCATCTCATAAGCAAATGCGACGCGCCCCATGTCTGTGACCGACCGCAAGGCGGCCTTGCTGCTAGGCGTGCAGCTCGATGATGTCCCCATCCACAACACGATGGTCGCGCCCGACCTGCTGGCCGTCGAAGCCTGAGGCCCCCCAGACCCGGGCGTATTTGAGTGCGTGCGCGAGGTCGCGATGCACAAGCCGCGCGACGTCCTCGACCGTCTGGCCGCGGCGCAGCGTGAACGGCCGATTTTTGTCGGCGGGACGCCCCGGGGCCTTGGTGTAGACGCGTACTATCCCGAGATGGCGAAACAGCCAGGGCCCGATCTCACCGAGCCCCTGGCCGCTCGCTGCGGAGACGGCCAGCCCCGGATAGCGCAGGCCGGTGATTTCGCGAAATGCCTCGAGCTCCGCTTCCACCGCCGCGATTCGATCGGACTTGCTCGCAAGGATGAGCGTGGGCAGCCTCAGCGCGAAGGGATCTTCATCGAAGGGTTCTTCGCTCTGGGGATGCTCTTCGCTGTGCTCCCAGCGCTGGGTCAGCGTGACACGGCGCTCGCGCAGCACGGCGTGCAGCGCCTGCACCTGCTCTAGGCAGTCTGAAGCGCCGAGGTCCAAGACCAGCAGATCGCCATCGACGCTCTCTATGGTGTTGGCAAACCATGGGAGCGGATGCTCAGGCGCGATGGGGGGCAGATCCACGAGTTGGAAATGGATGTCCTCGAAGGGCATCATGCCGGGCTCGGGGTACTGGGTCGTGAAGGGGTACGGCGCGACCCGCGCAGCCGAGCCTGTGAGCCGCGCATGCAGCGAGGATTTACCCACATTCGGCGGCCCGATCAAAGCGAGCTGCGCGGCGCCTTCGGGCCGGATCACCAACACCGGTCCGCCGCGTGCGCCGCCTTTCTTTGGACCCTCGAGCTCCTCGGACAGCTCTTTGATGCGCCGCTTGATGTCCCCTTGGAGGTGGTCCGTGCCCTTGTGTTTGGGAATGGTATGCAACATCTCGCGCAGCCGCTCTAGCCGCTCCCGGGGCTCACGCGCTTTGCGAAAAGCGGCTTCCGCGGCTTTGTACTCAGGGGTGAGATTGGCGGGCATGAGTAACATCCGGCCTGTAATAAGCGCAGCTATGTTACTCCCTGCAGCGATTACGGAAAGGAGGCCGGGCACCAAACTGCACCGAGGCGAATTTCCGCTAAGACTGCATCGATGCTGCTATCCGCGACGCACGTCCACCGCGGATCTTGGCAGCGACCTTGGGCAAAGCAATCTCATACCCCGTATAGTCCAAATACTCGATCGCGCGGGGTTATGCCGCTTTCCGGTGGTAATACGAGAACATGCCACCTAGACGCCGTCGACGGTGAATAGCGCCGCTAGAACTTCTCACGACTTTTGACAACTTGATTAAGCGATTGTCGAGGCCTTGGTGATTTCTCTCCGTGTGATATGCACCATGTATTCTTTGATGGCACGGCGTAGCGAGGCCTCACCGAAGAAGATCATACGACGGATTAATTCTTCCTTGATAGAACCCACGAACCGCTCAGCGTAAGCATTTAGATTCGGAGACCGCGGCGGCAGTCGTATGATCTCGATACCCTTCGCGTTCCAGAAATCCTCGAAAGGCCTGTGAGTACTTCGTGTCGCGGTCGAGGATGAGATAGCGTTTATCGAGTAGGAAACCGCCAATGACGTCAGTAAGATTGCGCGCCACCTGCAGCATGAAGGCATTCGGGTGCGTCGTAATGCCCGCGATATGCACTGAACGTGTCGCAAGCTCGATGACGAACAATACATAGTGTGTGATGAGTCCCTGAAGCGTCCACACTTCCACCGTAAAGAAATCCGTCGCGGCTAGGACCTCCCGATGGGCCTTAAGGAAGGTGTCCCACGGGGCCTTCTTCCTGCGCAAGGGCGCGGGGTCAATACTGGGCTTTGAGTATATTCGCAATAGTACCGCGGGCTACTTTGTGACCGAGGTTGGCGAGCGCGCCCTGGATCCGCGTATAGCCCCAAGAACGATTCTCGCTCGCCATGCGAACGATGAGTGCGGCAATGTCTGACATGATGCGCGGACGCCCGGGCCCGCGTTTGTTGGAATGATTCCACTTCATCGCAATCAGCCTGCGGTGCCAGGCCATCAACGTATCCGGCGTGACGATCGAGGCGATGTCGTTCAGTGCCTTGCGCCCCTAACGTTTGGTTTTCTCCGCCAGACGTCGGCGTTGGGCATCGGTGAAGCGCAAGCGTTGCTCGCCGAGCATCTCCCGCAGTACGCGATTCTCTTCCTTCAAGTACTCAATGACATCAAGTTGCTGACGGTGTACCCAACCAGCAAAGACAATGAGCAAGTACTGCAGGACTGGAAACCTTTCGAGCATCGTGGCGCGGCCTTATATCAGCCACTCCCCGCGCCGCTTTAATCGCGATAAAACGCTTACGAATCCACGTCGATCGAGTTTTTGGACAGAACGGCATAGAAGCTACGGTAGCTCTGGGCTTCAGCGCGGGAGCGGCACGGCGGCTGAGCTTTGGCACCGCGGGTGCCTTACGAGTGGTTCCGGCGAAAAGCCGCGATGCGAACCTTTAGGGGCATATCACGTATCAACAACCGGTACGCGACGTCGGTTTCTATCGCGTAGATGAGCGCATTGCTGTCAAGATAAATTTGCTGTCCCCGCAGTTTCTCAATCCTCATCGCGGTCTTTTCGCAGTTCCCTGACGTAGGCGACGACCTCGTCCATTGATTTGTAGCGCGGGCGCGCGCCGACGAACTGCGTCAGATCCGGAATGCGCCGGGTGTACCTTCTGCCGCTCTTGGGTCAGCCTGCGCGCGATTAAGGTCGGCGATTACATCCTTGCGCTTGCGGTCGGTCTGTGCGGCGCGGATTTTTACTTCGCGCATCAGCCGGTCCGGTAGTTCGAGTGTGGTTTTCACGTCGGAGGCTCCATAAATGTGGGTTTATGGCTAGCTTAACTTAGTGCTGATAGTCCCGGAAGCCGGCGGTCAAGCTGGCGAAGTCCTTGGTTGGCGTACTCTCAGAGCCCTGCTGGTCTACGTAGAGGAAACGGTATGCGGCCTCGCCCTCCGCCAGGCTGGCGCTGGTCGCATCCGCGCACCACTGCTTGAGCCTCGCCATCTTCTGCGGCACATCGAGTTCCTCGCGGCCCTTGGTCTCGACGATCCAGACCGTTCCATTGGTGGTCTTCACGACGAAGTCGGGGACGTAGTTCGAGATATCGCCGTCGCCCTTGACGTAGTCTATCTTGAAGCCGACGGCGAGGTAGTTCTTGGCGAAGGCGACGACATCCGGCGCGTCGTCGAGAAAGCGAGCGAAGCGGAACTCGAAGCCGCCGCCGCGCGTTCGCCTCGCAGCCGAACGCGTCACCGATGGCATCAAACAGGCCCATGTGGGAGGATACGCAGCGGCATTCCAGATATTTGAATGTGTCGATGTCCATTGCTACGCAAGCTGAGCGGCATCCCCTAACATGCGAGACGGCCGAAGCCGTTCGAGGGAGGCACAGGGGCAAAACCGGGGACATCAGAGACGATTCCGATGCCCTCCCGTGGACTCGCAACACAATGGCTGCAAAAGTCCTCGCCGGCGTCTTCTTTCTGTCTGTGCTCGGCGGGTGCGCGAGTGACGTGCCGCTCTTGATCCGAACCACTGGCGGACAACCCCAGTCTCGCTGAGGTACAGAGAAACCCCGAGGCCTTCGTACACCGACACGTGAGATGGGGCGGAGTGATCGTGTCCACGAAGAGCGTCGCAGATCACACGGAGGTAGAGATCCTTGCCAAGGCGCTGCGCAACGACGGCCGGCCCGAAACAGGCGACGCATCGCTCGGTCGGCTCTTGGTGGCAAGCAATGAATTTCTTGATCCGGCGCTCTATGGCGCCGATCGCGAGGTAACGGTCTACGGCGTCCTAAAAGAGGTGCTCGTGCGCAGCATCGGCGAATACCCGTACACATACCCACTCGTACAGGCGATCCAGCTCTACCTGTGGCCACAGCAGGGCGACTACGGAGACAGCGCTTGGTTCCCGCGCTTTCACTTCGGCGTCGGGGTCGGCGTTGGCCTATGAAGCGGCGCGCGCATGCCCGAATTCCAGCATGCGATGGGGCACCTGCTTCGAGCTCTTGGCGCCGCGCGAGACTGTGTGCGATCGCGCTGCTGCAACGTGCCATTGACATTTGGTCAGCTGATGCGGCTTTATGTGCGTCCACGAAGCTTGCGGAGCGATCGGGTGAGGCGGCCCCTTAAATGTGGCGTGGCCTATCAGCGCCGGAATGGGTCGCAA
>JBPCLS010000275.1:0-9578 GCA_051003055.1 Casimicrobiaceae bacterium | reverse complement strand
GCCGGAGGACGTGCCGGACGGCCTGGCGCTTTACCGTTTCCCGACGGCAAAGGAGCAGGCGAGCAAGTGGCTGGGAGGCGGGGCGAATAGCGTTGCCGCCAAAGCACTCGCCGCGACGGCCGCGTTTCAGCTCTCGCAAAAGCAGATCGAGAAGGCGCTGCCCGACTATTCCGTTGCCGTCAACGCGACCTACGCGGCCGACGCGGCCAAATGATGTTACTACTTGGCGGCTGCGCCACTACTCAGTAACTCGGCGCGTTGGAGCGTCGCGACACGACGCTCAACGCGCTGGGACCCCTGGTCACCGTCGCATGCGCAATCGGCTGGGATCAGGACTGTTGGGACGCCTATTCAAACTCGCCATTAGCGCCTCCCGGTCGAACGATTGAGCAAACTCGAGATCCGCGGCCTCAGTGTCAACTACGCCGGTTCGGGCAGCGGCTCGACCTTGGCCCTCTCGCAGGTCGACCTGGCGCTCGATCCCGGCGACTTCGTCGTCGCGCTCGGCGCGTCGGGTTGCGGCAAGACGACGCTCTTGTCTTGCATCGCCGGCTTCATCGAGCCTTCCGCCGGCGAGATCGTACTGGACGGCCGGCGCGTGACGGGGCCCGGGGCCGATCGCGGCGTCGTGTTCCAGAAGCACGCGCTTTTACCTTGGCTCAACGTGATCCAAAACGTGGAGTTTGGCTTGCGGATGCGCGGGATGCCGAAGGCGGCGCGGCACGAGATCGCTCTCGCAAAGCTGCGCCAAGTGGGATTGGAACAGTTCGCCAGCGTGCCGGTGTACGAAATCTCAGGCGGCATGCAACAGCGCGTCGGGCTCGCGCGCGCACTTGCCAGCGATCCCGAGGTCATGTTGATGGACGAACCGTTGGGGGCGCTCGACGCTTTGACGCGCGAGCAGATTCAGGAGCTAATCCTGCAGTTATGGTGGCAGACACGAAAGATGTTTTTCTTCATCACTCACAGTGTCGAGGAAGCGCTGTTCCTTGCCACCGAACTCGTCGTGATGACGCCGTCACCCGGACGGATCGCGCACCGCTACAAGCTGGATTTCGGCAAACGGTATATCGAATGCCAGGACGCTCGCGCCGTTAAAGCCGATCCGGCCTTTATAGAGTTGCGCGAAGACGTACTGCAGATGATTCACGCCGGTTCAAACACCCTGCGGATCGCCGCGTGAAGATGACCGACGCGTTAGCGCCCGGCACGGCCGCCGTGCCGGTACCGCCGACCGCCACGCCGCTGCCGGTGCGCACGGTCAAGGGATACAGCGTTCCAGGCGAGGGACCGAGCACGTTGATCAGTGTCGTAACGATCGTTGCGCTGTTCGCGTTCTGGTGGATCGCGACACACTTGGGTTGGATCAGGGACTTGTTTCTGCCCACGCCGGAGCGCGTCCTCGCGAGTTTCGCCGAGGCCTGGAAAGGCGATATCCAGGGCGGCAAGCCGCTGTCCGAGCATTTCTGGTGGAGCCTCGTTCGCGTGTTTGCGGCGTTCGTATTCGCGTGCGTCACGGCCATTCCGGCCGGTATCGCGATGGGCGTGTCGCGGATCGCGCGCGGAATTTTCGATCCGCCGATCGAATTCTATCGGCCGCTGCCGCCGCTTGCGTACCTGCCGCTGATCGTGATCTGGTTCGGAATCGACGAAACCGCGAAAATAATCCTGATCTTCCTTGCCTGCTTCGCCCCGCTCGCGATGGCTGCGCGCGCCGGCGTGCGCAGCGTGTCGATAGAACAGATCAACGCCGCCTACTCGATGGGTGCGTCGCGATGGCAGGTGATCTGGCACGTCGTGATTCCCGCCGCGATGCCGGAGATCTTGACCGGGATGCGGATCGCAATCGGCTTTGGCTGGACGACGCTGGTCGCCGCCGAAATGGTGGCGGCGACGGCGGGACTGGGCCAGATGGTATTGAATGCGTCGAATTTCCTGCGCACCGACGTCGTGATCATGGGCATTATCGTGATCGGCGTGGTCGCGTATTTGTTCGATCTGCTGATGCGCTACGTCGAGCGCTGGGTCGTACCCTGGAAAGGCCGGGTCTAAATACGCAAACAAAAGTGCAACCCTAGTGGCGCTTTTGGAACATTGGCTCTAACGAAATCTCTCGATAGCTGCATTGGATACACTCGTGGAGTATTCTGATGGAAGCAACAGGAGATCAATCCAATGGATGTCGAAGGAATAGTTACGCGCGATCCCGGCGTAGTAAGCGGTGCGCTTGTCTTTTCCGGAACGCGAGTGCCTGTTCAAATACTCATTGATTACCTGAAGGCGGGAGAAACGCTTAACCGCTTTCTCGACGGGTTTCCCACCGTAACCCGGGAGCAAGCGGAGGCCTTCCTCGAACAAGCAATGCACGCAATCGACGCCGAGGCAGGCGATGCGCGTGCTGCTTGACGAGAACATTGACCGATTGCTGAAACCACTGTTCGCGCCAGACTTCGAGGTCCTGACGGTGCGCGGGCGCGGGTGGCAGGGAAAAGCGAACGGAGAACTGCTCCGAATCGCCGAGCGCGAGTTCGACGCGTTTAAAGGCCGGGTCTAAATACGTCGACAAAAGTGCAACCCGCCACCGAACATGCGGCCGCGAGCGCCACTTGTCGGACCCGTTTGACAAGGTTGTGACGGTTTGCCACGCTGCGGTGCATGCCTGCCCGTCCACACTTCCAGAAGCTTGTCGAACAGGTTCGATTGCTGCCGCCGCTCGTGTCGGCCATCGTGTATCCGTGCGATCGGGATTCGTTGCAACTCGCGATGTCAGGCGCCTTCGCCGGTTATTTCGCCCCGGTGCTGGTCGGACCCGAAGCGCGCATCCGCGACGTTGCCGACAAGTCGGGTCTCGACATCTCTCGGCTTGACGTCGTCGACACCGCCGACCAACCGCGCGCCGCAAGCATCCGCGCAGCCGAACTCGCACGCGAAGGCAGCGTCTCAGCGCTGATCAAAGGCAGTTTGGGCAACCAAGACCTGCTAGCACCCGTGGTGGCGGTCAAATCGGGATTGCGAACGGAAGCGCGACTATCTCACGCATACTTCCTCGACATGCCGGGACGCGACCGTGGATTTTTGCTCGCGGACGCGCAATTGAACGTTGCTCCCAACCTCGCGGCCAAGCGCGATATCGTGCGCAACACAATCGAGCTTGCTCACGCGCTCGGTCTTGCCGCGCCGCACGTCGCACTGCTCGCTGCACTCGATCGCCCGGCGTCGGCGTTTCCCTCCACGACCGACGCCGTCGCGCTCAAGGCGATGGCGATGAAGGATGCGTTCCAGCGTGCCGTCATCGACGGACCCTTTACGCCGGACAGTGCACTGTCGAGTGATGCCGCGCACGCAAACGGTGTCAAATCGGAAGTCGCCGGACAAGCCGATGCGCTGATCGCGCCCACGATGGAAGCTGCGATCATGGTGCTGCGCACATTGATCGCGTTCAACCGCAGTCTGGTCGCAGGAATCGTTCTGGGGGCCAGGATCCCCATCGTCGCACCGGCACGCCAGGACTCGATGGAAACGCGAATGGCGTCCTGCGTGTTGGCGGCGTTGCTGGTGCGGGCGGCGGGCGACAAGGCGACCAAGGACGCGAATTCGCTGCACGGCGTGGCTCCCGAGCCCAACGCTTTTGTGGCAGCATAGCGCGCATCTGATCTAAGCCTGCTTAAGCTCGTCCCGGCGCGGATTGCGAAGCAACCCGGTTAGGCTGCATCATCGCAGCTGGTTTTCGCGCATATGCTTCGCGCCCGGATTGCCGTGCCTACGCTAGCGCTCAAACTCCTTCCCTTTCTGCGCTGGCGCCACCGCGTGACACCAGCAAACCTGCGCGCCGACGCAATCGCCGGTTTGCTGGGCGCTTTGATCGTGCTGCCGCAGGGGGTCGCGTACGCAACGCTCGCCGGGTTGCCGCCGCAGTATGGACTTTACTGCGCGATTTTGCCGGCCATCGTCGCCGCGCTGTGGGGATCGTCCTGGCATCAGATCTCCGGGCCCACCAACGCGTTGTCGCTTGTCGTATTCGCGACGATTGCACCGTTGGCGGTTCCACAGACCCCGGACTACATCACGCTGGTGCTCACGCTCGCGCTTCTCGTCGGCCTCATGCAATTCGCGATGGGCGTTGTACGGCTGGGTACGCTGGTGAATTTCATCTCGCACACGGTCATCGTCGGCTTTACGGCGGGCGCCGGCTTGCTGATCATCGCCGCGCAGCTCAAGAATTTTTTCGGCGTCAGCGCGCCTGCGGGCGTTAGCTTCTTTGCCAGCGTGCGGAGCTTCGGTAGCGAAATCGCCAGTATCGATCCCGCCGTCACCGCTACCGGCGCGATAACACTGCTGACCGCCCTCGCGGCGAAGCGCTTGCTGCCGCGGGTGCCCTACATGATTGTCGCCATGGTCGCCGGCAGCGTATTTGGCTACGCAGTGACACGTTTCACAATTGCGCAGATCCCAACCGTCGGAGCGTTGCCCTCGGGCTTGCCGCAACTGTCGTTCCCGTCCGTCGATCCGGAGGTCTGGCGCCAACTGATTCCTGCGGCGCTGGCGCTCACCGTTCTCGGTTTGACCGAAGCCGTATCCATTGCCCGTGCGATCGCAGTCAAGTCGGGGCAACGGATCGACGGCAATCAGGAATTCATCGGCCAGGGATTATCGAACCTGGTCGGCGCGTTCAGCTCCGCCTATCCGTCGTCGGGGTCGTTCAATCGTAGCGGCGTCAACTATGCGGCGGGCGCGAAAACCCCGTTGGCGGCGGTGCTTTCCGCACTTTTCCTGCTCTTCGTGCTGCTGGCGGTCGCGCCGCTGGCCGCTTTCCTGCCGCTTGCCGTAATGGCCGCGCTGCTGTTCATCGTCGCATGGAGCCTGATCGATTTTTCCGAGATGCGCCGGATCGCCCGCACCAATCGCGGTGACTTGCTGGTGCTGGCGGTGACGTTCGCGGCGACGCTGACGATCGCACTGGAGTTCGCCATTTTTGTCGGCGTGCTGGCGTCGCTACTCGTCTACCTGCAGCGGACGACGCATCCCCGCGTGATCCGGGTTTTGCCGGAGGTAGGAACGCCGCAGCGGCGGTTCGTACTTGTCGCCGAGGGTGTCGTCCTCTGTCCACATCTCGATATCCTGCGCGTCGAAGGGTCGCTCTTTTTCGGCGCCATCGAACACGTACGCAATGAGCTGGCCGCGAATCGTGCGCTGCGGCCCGCGGTGCGGCGCTGGCTGCTGGTGTGCAGCGGCGTGAACTTCATCGACGTTGCCGGTTGCGAACTTCTGGCGCAGGAAGCCAAGCTTGCGCGTGATGCGGGATGCGCGCTCTACCTGTGCAATGTGCGGTTGGCCGTGCGCGACGCGCTGAAGCGCGGCGGATTCGATGCCACGATCGGCCGCGATCGGATGTTCGCCACCAAAGACGAAGCTATTCGCGCGATCTATACGCAACTCGATGTCTCGACCTGCACGGCATGCACGGCGAGGGTATTCGTCGAGTGCAATCTCGCGTTGCCCGATGGCGCGACGCGGATGAATTAAAGCGGCCGGGCCCCGATTGCCGCAACGGTTGTCGCAAACACCGGCGTGCGTGAGCGGGCGGCGTCAGGGCTTGCGTCCATGACCAGCCGAACATAGTCGCCGCGATAGGTGACTTCAGATAGATCACCCGCTCAATTTCTGTCAGGAACGCAGTAAACTAATACGTTTCAGTCCGCCGTATGCTCTGCAGCGCGGAAGCGCTCGCTACATCCCATGTCATTCCTATGGCCCCAGATGCTCTGGCTGCTCGTCGCCCTGCCGATCCTGGCGGGCGGATACCTTTTGCTCTTGCGGCGCCGGAAGAAATTCGCCGTCCGGTATTCGGATCTGGCGATGGTGCGCGAGGCGCTGGGGGCTGGGCAGCGCGTGCGCCGCCACCTGCCCCCGTTGCTTTTCCTGATGGCGATCGCGCTCGCGCTCTTCGGAATCGCGCGGCCCACCGCGGTCGTGACGCTGCCCTCCGAGCAGCGGCAGATCATTCTCGCAATCGACGTCTCGCTCAGCATGCGTGCATCCGATGTCCAGCCCAGCCGCATCGCTGCCGCGCAGGCAGCCGCGAAAGCATTCGTGCAGGAGCAGCCGGCCGACGTGCGCATCGGCATCGTATCGTTCGCCGGCACCGCCGCGCTCGTCCAACCGCCCACCAGAGACCGCGACGACTTGATCGCCGCGATCGACCGCTTCGAGCTGCAACGCCACACGGCGATCGGCAGCGGCATCATTGTCGCGCTCGCGACACTGTTTCCCGACGAGCAAATCGAAGTCGAATCACCTGGGTTCGCGAGTTTCTCGTCCGAGCGCGAGCGGAGCAAATCGATTGACCGCCCGAACAAGGAGCCGAAGAAGCCAGCGAAAGTTGTCCCGCCTGGTTCCTACCCAAATGGCGCGATCATCCTCTTGACCGACGGGAGGAGAACGATGGGACCCGACCCGATCAAGGCGGCGCGGATGGCGGCCGACCATGGCGTGCGCATCTATACGGTGGGCTTCGGCACCGCGGGTGGCGCGCACGCCGACGTCGATGGAATGTCGATATTCATGCGCTTCGACGAGGAAACGCTGAAGGCCATCGCCGAGGTCACACAGGCCCAATATTTCCACGCCGGATCGGCGGAGGACCTGCGCAAGGTCTACGAGACGCTCAACGCGCGCTTCGTGCTCGAGAAGAAAGAAACCGAGATCACAGCGCTGACCACTGCGTTGGCCTCGCTGCTGCTGATCGCCGCGGCCACCTTGTCGTTGCTCTGGACCAGCCGACTCGCTTGAATCCCCGCGGCGCTACTCGTCACTCGTGCCTTTGCGGCGATCGAGCTCTCGCTCACGCGCCTTAAGATAAGCTGGCCAGATGCGCGCTACCCTTGGCGCACGCAATCCATGTAATACCGAACGCGGCCGCTGTCCTGCTCGCCGATGAGGCCATGGATGTCGGTGTCGAAACCCGGAAAGCTCTCGTTGAAGCTCCGCGCGAACTTCAAGTACTCGACAATCGTGCGGTTGAATCGCTCGCCGGGGATGAGCAGCGGGATACCCGGAGGATAGGGCGTCAACAGCACGCTGGTGACCCGGCCCTCGAGATGGTCGATCTCCACGCGATCGATCTCGCGATGCGCCATGCACGCAAACGCATCCGACGGCTTCATCGCGGGCTGCATGTCGGACAGGTACATCACCGTGGTCACCCGCGCGACATCGTTCGCCTTGTACATATCGTGAATCTGCTGGCACAGATCGCGCAGGCCCACGCGCTCATAGCGCGGCTGCCGTGCACAGAATTCGGGGAGGATCCGCCACAGCGGCTGGTTCTTGTCATAGTCGTCCTTGAACTGCTGCAGCGCGGACACTAGCGTGTTCCAGCGGCCTTTCGTGATGCCGATCGTAAACATGATGAAGAATGAATAGAGGCCCGTCTTCTCGACGATCACGCCGTGCTCGGCCAGATAACGCGTGACGATCGACGCGGGAATGCCCGTCTTCGCGAACTTGCCGGACACATCGAGCCCCGGCGTGATGATCGTCGCCTTGATGGGGTCGAGGATGGTGAATCCGGTTGCGAGATTGCCGAAGCCATGCCATTTTTCGTTGGCGCGCAGCAGCCAATCCTCGCGCTTGATTCCCTCCGAAGTTAGCCGCTCCGGACCCCAGACCTTGAACCACCAGTCCTTCCCCCACTCCTCGTCAACCTTGCGCATCGCGCGCCGGAAGTCGAGCGCCTCGATGATCGATTCCTCGACCAGCGCGGTGCCGCCGGGCGGCTCCATCATCGCCGCCGACACATCGCACGACGCGATAATCGCGTACTGCGGCGACGTCGACGTGTGCATCAGGTACGCCTCGTTGAAGATGTGCCGGTCAAGCTTACGCGTCTCCGATTCCTGCACGATGATCTGCGACGCCTGCGAAATGCCGGCGAGCAGCTTGTGCGTCGAGTGCGTGGCGAAGATCAACGCGTCTTTGCTGCGCGGGCGGTCGCGGCCGATCGCGTGCATGTCGCGGTAGAACTCGTGAAAGGCCGCGTGCGGGTGCCAGGCTTCGTCGAAATGCAGCGTGTCGATGCTGTTGTTCAATGTCTGCTTCAGCATCTCGACGTTGTACGCGATGCCGTCGTAGGTGCTTTGCGTCAGCGTCAGGATCCGCGGCTTCTTGTTCCTCGCCTCGCGCGCGAACGGGTTCGCCGCGATCCGCCGCTGAATGCTCTCCGGCCGGAACTCGTCCAGAGGAATGGGCCCGATGATGCCCAGGTGATTGCGCGTCGGGGGCAAGAAGACCGGGATCGTGCCGGTCATCGTGATCGCGTGCAGGACCGAGACATGACAGGTGCGGTCGACGACCACGATGTCACCGGGAGCGACGTTGGCGTGCCACACCATCTTGTTCGATGTCGACGTGCCGTTGGTGACGAAGAAGCAGTGGTCGGCGTTGAAGATGCGCGCGGCGTTTCGCTCGGCATCGGCCACGGGCCCGGTGTGGTCAAGCAGTTGCCCCAGCTCGTCGACGGCGTTGCAGACATCCGCGCGCAGCATATTTTCGCCGAAGAATTGGTGAAACATCTGCCCGACGGGGCTTTTCAGAAACGCCACGCCGCCCGAATGCCCGGGGCAATGCCACGAATACGAGCCGTCCTGCGCGTAGTGAACCAGCGCGCGAAAGAACGGCGGGGCGAGCGAGTCGAGATAGCTGCGCGTCTCGCGAATGATGTGCCGCGCGACGAACTCCGGCGTGTCCTCGAACATGTGAATGAAGCCATGGAGCTCGCGCAAGACATCGTTCGGAATGTGCCGCGAGGTGCGCGTTTCACCGTACAGGTAGATTGGGATCTCCGCGTTCTTGAAGCGGATTTCCTGCACGAACGCTCGCAGGTTTTTCAACGCCGCGTGCATCTCATCCGCCGAGCCCGCGCCGAACTCCTCGTCGTCGATCGACAGGATGAACGCCGAAGCCCGCGACTGCTGCTGCGCGAACTGCGACAGGTCGACGTAGCTCGTGACGCCGAGCACCTCCATGCCCTCCTTCTCGATGGCGTCCGCAAGCGCGCGTATGCCCAACCCCGACGTGTTCTCGGACCGGAAGTCTTCGTCGATGATGACGATAGGAAAGCGAAATTTCATGGAATTAGAAGTCCTTGGTCAGGAGACTAAATCTTGGGTAAGGTGACGCCCTGCTGGCCCTGATACTTTCCTCCGCGGTCCTTGTACGAGGTCTCGCAGACTTCGTCGGACTCGAAAAAAATGACCTGCGCGACGCCTTCGTTCGCGTAGATTTTGGCCGGCAACGGCGTCGTATTCGAAAACTCGAGCGTCACGAACCCCTCCCATTCCGGCTCGAGCGGCGTGACGTTGACAATGATGCCGCAGCGCGCGTAGGTACTTTTCCCCAGGCAGATAGTGAGCACGTTGCGCGGGATTCGGAAATACTCGACGGTCCGCGCGAGCGCAAACGAATTCGGCGGAATAATGCACACATCGCCGGCAAAATCGACAAAAGACTTCTCGTCGAACGCCTTCGGATCGACGATCGTGGAATTGATGTTCGTGAAGATCTTGAAGTCGTTCGCGCAG
>JBPCLS010000274.1:0-3258 GCA_051003055.1 Casimicrobiaceae bacterium | reverse complement strand
CACAAGCGCCGGCGCAGTATCCGGTGAAGCCGATCAGGATCGTCGTGCCGTTCATTCCGGGCAGCGCGCCGGATGTCCTGGCGCGCAATGTTGGCGACAAGCTCGCGGCCAAGCTTTCGCAGGCGGTCATCGTCGAGAACAAGGGTGGTGCGGGCGGCAACGTCGGAGCCGAATTCGCGGCCAAGCAACCGGCGGACGGCTATACGCTGATGCTTGCGACGTCATCGCACGTCGTGAATCCCAGCCTTTACCGCAAGATCGGCTACGATCCGGCGCGCGATTTCGCTCCCGTCGTGCTGTTGATCAAGATGCCGTCGCTGATGGTCGTCCCGGCCGACTCGCCGGCGAAGAATGTCGGCGATGTCGTCGCCCTTGCCCGTGCGAAGCCTGGCATGCTCAACTTCGGCTCGGGCGGCAACGGCAGTCTTGCGCATCTGTCGGCTGAAACGTTCAAGGCGACTGCCGGCGTCGATATCGTGCACGTCCCGTACAAGGGCGCTCCGGAAATCGTCACGTCGCTGTTGTCGGGCCAGACGCACCTCGCGTTTCCGACGTTTTCGACCGCGCTGCCTCAAGTCAGGGGCGGCAAGCTGAAGGCGCTGGGTGTCACGAGCGCGCGGCGTAACCCGCAGCTGCCCGAGGTGCCGACAATGCTCGAAGCGATGAGCCCGGGATTCGAGCTCGATGCGTGGTTCGGTCTCTGGGCGCCGGCCGACACGCCGGAGCCTGTCGTGCGGCGGCTGAACGCGGAGGTGAACGCGATTCTGAACGACGCGGAGTTCCGCGCCAAGCTTGCTTCCGACGGCAGCGAAATCGTCGGCGGATCCGTGGAGTCGTTCGCCGCATTCGTCAAGAGCGACGCCGCACGCTGGGAGAAGGTGGTGAAGGATTCGGGCGCGAAGATCGATTAGTCCATCGGGGATATTCTTGCACACCGGAAACGTTACACCTGCCGAACTCGCGCGCTCGGTCGTCAGCGTGCCGCCGCTGGCACGGCACGCCGATCTCACGCTCAATGCGCAGGCCAATCGCGCGCTGATCCGGCACCTCGAAGCAGGCGGCGTGTCGACACTTCTGTACGGCGGCAACGCCAATTTCTACAACATCGGCTTGTACGAATACGCCGCGGTGCTCGACTTCCTCGCCGAGACCGCGGCGGCGGATTCGTGGGTCATTCCGTCGGCTGGTCCGGATTTCGGCAAGCTGCTCGATCAAGCGCGCGTGTTGCGGGAACGACGGTTTCCGACCGCGATGGTATTGCCGCAGACGTTTCCGGCAACACCTGACGGGAGTGTTCGGGCGATCAATCTTTTCGCTGAAGCATTCGGCCGGCCGGTGATCGTCTACTTGAAGGCGGAATCGTTTCTGACCCCGGCGCACGTGGCCCGGCTCGTCGACGCGGGTGTCGTCGCCGGGATCAAATACGCGGTCGTGAGAGTCGATCCCGGGGACGATCCGTATCTGACAGAGTTGGTCGAACGCGTAGACCGGGCGCTTATCGTCAGCGGTATCGGGGAGCGGCCGGCGGTCGTGCATTTGCGCAAGTTCCGGCTGAACGGCTTCACGTCGGGCTCCGTCTGCGTCGCGCCGCGCGGGTCGTCGCGTCTTCTGACGGCGCTCAAGGCGGGTGACTTCGCACTCGCCGAAGCATTGCGCGCGGCGTACATTCCGCTCGAGGATTTTCGGGATGAGTATTCGCCGATTCGCGTCCTGCACGAAGCCGTGACGTTGGCGGGCATCGCCGACATGGGACCGTTGCTGCCGCATCTATCCAACCTGCCGGTGGAGCAACACGCACCATTGCGCGCGGTCGCCCGCACGCTACGCGCCCACGATCGGACGCTTCTCCCTTACGGCTCGGCTGCGTGATCGCTTATCAGATGGCGCGTCCAGCAGCGAGCGCAAATTGACTTCACACGCGCCACATGAAGACTATTGACGCCGCGCAACTCGTTGAATTTGTCGCCGCGATCATGCAGGGCGCGGGCTGCAGCGAAGGCGAGGCGCGCACGGTCGCCCGGCGTCTAGTCGACTCGAATCTTGTCGGTCATGACTCCCACGGCGTGCTCCGCGTCGGCAAGTATCTGGAGTGGGTGCGCGATGGGACGTTAAAGCCGAACGCTTCGCCGACTATCGTTTTTGACAGCGACACAATCGCGATTGTCGACGGCAACCGAGGCTTCGGGCAGGTGATCGGCGAGTTCGTGACCAAATTCGGCATTGACAAGGCGACGCACAAAGGCATTGCGATGATCGGCCTGCGCAATTGCGGTCATTTGGGCCGTCTAGGCGATTGGGCGGAAATGGCGGCCGAGGCCGGATGCGTCTCGCTGCATTTTCTGAATACCTCCGGCGCGCAGCGCGTCGCTCCATTCGGCGGCAGTGACCGCCGATTGTCGACGAACCCGCTCGCCATCGGTGTGCCGCTGCGAGACGACGATCCGGCCATCCTGGACATCACGACCTCCACAGTGGCGGAAGGCAAGCTGATGGTCGCTTTGAACAAGGGCGAACAAGTTCCCGAGGGCTGGATCGTGGACAAGAAGGGCAAACCCACGACCGATCCGCAGGATTTTTACGCCGGTGGTGCGTTGTTGACGATCGGCGCGCACAAGGGCTCCGGGCTATCGATCCTCACTGACCTCTTGGCCGGAGCGGTTACGACGGGGCGCAGCTCCGATCCCGACGATCCGATCTTGCGCAACAACATGCTGTCCATTTTCATCGCGCCGGCCGTGTACGACACTACCCAGGAAGAGGAGGGTGGCGTCTTTGCCGAGGCCAAGCGCTTTGTCGATTACGTGAAGGCGTCGCCTCCGGCCGTTAAAGGTCAATCGGTACTGGGGCCCGGAGACGCCGAACGCAATACGCGGGCAACGCGGCGCGCACAAGGCGTGCCGATCGATGACAAGACGTGGGCAGACTTGCTCGCCGCCGCAGAGTCGGTAAATATCGCGCCGCCGCGCGCGGAACAATTGATGCGATGATGCGCGGTCCGCTAGCTCGAACCGCGCGAGTGGACCAGTCGATGCACGCGCGAGTTATTTAAGTTCGCCTGCGCGCAGGCAGTCAATTTGTCAAGGAGGATCCGGTAATGCAGCAATTGTTGAAGTTGATCGCAGGTCTCGCACTGGCGCTGACCGCAGCGTCGGCGCACGCTCAAGCGTGGCCGTCCAAACCGATTCGCTATATCGTGCCGTTCGCTCCGGGCGGCACGACCGACATCCTGGCTCGGACCGTCGGCGACAAGCTGGCGAT
>JBPCLS010000273.1:0-6349 GCA_051003055.1 Casimicrobiaceae bacterium | reverse complement strand
CGACGTCTTTCCGCAGACGCTTGACGTCGTGCGTACGCGCGCGCACCCGTTGTCGATCGAGATCGTCGTGGGGCCGGCGGAGACGGCCGCGCAAGCCGATGTGTTCGGTGCATTGTTGCAATATCCCGGCGCCAACGGCGAGATCCGCGACTACCGCGGCCTTACAGAAGCGCTGCATGCGCGCGGTGCGCACGTCATCGTCGCAGCCGACCTGCTCGCACTGACGTTGCTCGCGCCGCCGGGGGAATGGGGTGCGGACGTGGTCGTGGGCTCGACGCAGCGGTTCGGTGTGCCGATGGGCTACGGTGGACCGCACGCCGGCTACTTCGCGACGCGCGATGAGTTGAAGCGTGCGATGCCAGGGCGGCTGGTCGGCGTCACCGTCGATGCGAGCGGCAACCCCGCGTACCGGCTCGCGCTGCAGACGCGCGAACAGCACATCCGGCGCGAGAAGGCGACGTCGAACATTTGCACGGCGCAGGTGCTGCTGGCCGTCATCGCCGGCATGTACGCCGTCTATCACGGACCGCAAGGGTTGACGACCATCGCCCGGCGCGTGCAGCGGCTGACGGCCGTCCTCAAACACGGATTGGAGCGGCTCGGGTTCCACGTGCCGACAAGCGCGTGCTTCGACACGATCGTCGTTGCGACCGGCGATCGCACGCAGCGCATTCTCGACTTTGGCGTGCAGCACGGCGTGAATTTCCGCAGGGTTGACGCGCATACGCTCGGGATCTCGCTGGACGAAATGACAACGCGAGAAGACTTGGTACTCATCTGGCACACGTTCAACTTTGCCGATGCGCCGTTCACGGTTGCCGACCTCGATGAGGAAACCGCCGGTGCGCTGCCCACCGCGCTCGTGCGCACCTCCGCGTTCCTAGCCCACCCGGTGTTCCACCGGCACCGATCGGAGACGGAAATGTTGCGCTATTTGCGGCGGTTGGCCGATAAGGACTTGGCCCTTGACCGCTCGATGATCCCGCTTGGATCCTGCACGATGAAGTTGAACGCCACCGCGGAAATGATCCCGGTGACCTGGCCGGAATTTGGTGCGCTGCATCCGTACGCGCCAGCCGATCAGACCGCGGGATACCGAATGTTGATCGGTGAGCTCGAGGCGATGCTCTGCGCCGTGACGGGGTATGACGCGGTGTCGTTGCAGCCCAACGCAGGGTCGCAAGGGGAATATGCCGGCTTGCTGATGATCGACGCGTATCACGCAAGTCGCGGTGAAGCGCATCGCAACGTTTGCCTCATTCCTGCGTCCGCGCATGGAACGAATCCCGCATCCGCGCAAATGGCAGGCATGCGCGTCGTCGTCGTCGGGTGCGACGCCGCGGGCAACGTCGATCTGGCCGATTTCGAGCGCAAGGCCAGGCAACACGCGCAGGATCTCGCCGCCGTCATGGTGACGTACCCGTCGACGCACGGCGTGTTCGAGGCGGGCATCAAACATCTTTGCGACATCGTGCACGGCTGCGGCGGACAGGTTTACGTCGATGGCGCGAATCTGAACGCTCTCGTCGGTCTGGCGGCGCCGGGTCATTTCGGCGCCGACGTGTCGCATCTCAATCTGCACAAGACGTTTTGCATCCCGCACGGCGGCGGCGGGCCCGGCGTTGGGCCGGTGGCGGTCAAGGCGCACCTTGCCCCGTTTCTGCCGGGCCATCGTTACCTTTCGCGCACGACTTCCGTCATTCCGTCCGAACCCGGCGATGCAGTGTCCGATGCGCGCGCGGAAACATTTGCGATCGGCGCCGTCGCGGCGGCGCCGTACGGCAGCGCGTCGATACTGCCGATCTCATGGATGTACCTGACGATGATGGGCGGAACAGGACTCAAGCTCGCGACGGAAACGGCAATCCTTGCGGCGAATTACATCGCAAAGCGGCTGCATCCGCATTATCCGGTTCTCTACTCCGGACCTGGGACCCTAGTCGCGCACGAATGCATCCTGGATTTGCGGCCACTCAAAGCGACGTCGGGAATTGAAGCGGAGGACGTCGCCAAGCGCCTCATGGATTACGGGTTTCATGCGCCGACGATGAGCTTCCCCGTTCCGGGAACGTTGATGGTCGAGCCGACGGAGTCCGAGTCCAAGGCCGAGCTGGACCGCTTTGTCAAGGCGATGATCGCCATTCGCGGGGAAATTCGCGCGATCGAGGAAGGCCGGCGCAATCGTGTCGACAACCCGTTGAAGCATGCGCCGCACACCGCGGCGGCGGTGTGCGCCGACGAATGGCCGCACGCTTACACCCGCAGCGAAGCAGCGTTTCCGATCGGCGAGCTTGCGGCGGCGAAATATTGGCCGCCGGTGTCACGAGTGGATAACGTTTATGGCGACAGAAATCTCTTCTGCAGTTGCGTGCCGGTCACCGAAGACGCGAACCGCGAGTTCGGGAACGTAGCAGCCTGATGCGCATTCTGGTGCTCGGCGCCGGCGTCACCGGCGTCACGGCCGCGTGGTACCTCGCGCAAGACGGCCACGAAGTGACCGTGGTCGACCGGCAGCCGGGAGCGGCGTTTGAGACGTCGTTTGCGAACGGCGGACAGATCTCGGCGTCCTACGCGGAGCCGTGGGCGATTGCCATCGAGCCGGCTCTCGCGCAATGCCGCAAGCGTATTGTCGGCGGCATTTACACGGCGACGGACGAGTCCGGCGATGCGCATCGATTCAGCGTCGAGCTGGCCAAGCTCGCTGCCGCAAAGGGCGCGTCATTCCGTTGGGGCGCGACGATCCGGAACATTGAACGCGACGGCAATGCCGTCAGTGGCGTGCGCATCGCTACCGCTGAGCGTGACGAGGAGCGCATGGAAGCCGATGCGTACGTCGTAGCGCTGGGAAGTTACAGCCCGTTGTTTCTGGCGCTCATCGGCGTCCCCTGCAACGTTTATCCGGCGAAGGGCTACTCCGCCACCATCGGCGTCGATTTCACGTTTACGCAGGCTTAAAGCTCAGGCTGGGGCAGCAACCAGATCGCGGCGGCAATTTTCCAGACGCCATAATCATCGCGGCTCCATAGGTTCACGTAGTGGCCCGCGGAACGCGCGGTGCCGATGCCTTCCGTAATGAGAGTCCCGTACGTATAGGCAAAATCTCCGGTGGCAGAGCCGCCGCCCGCAGTGTGGGACAAGGATACCGCGCGCCAGTTCGCGCGAAACGCCGTGGCGACGGGTTCTCGCAACAGGATAGGCGCGCTTCCGTTGCGATACCACCGCGTATCGGTCGCGAGCCATGATGCGAACGCCTCCGGGGACGAGCTCCGAATGCTGCGCTCGATTTCCGCAGGCGAGAGCATCTGCGGAAAATTGGGTTTGCTCACGGCGGGTAGCAATTTCGGCGCAGGCGTCAACGCTGCCGCCTCGATCGCCGCGTTGGTCAGCACTCCGGCATCGAGCACGACCTGCCACACGCCGAGGGCATTCTTGCGCCAGACCGACGTGTGGATGCCATGCTGCGGCGGCCGCGCCCCGGTGCGGTCGGTCAACGTAAACGGTCCGGTGGTAAAGCCGATTTCTCCGGATGCGGCGATGCCAGCAGCGGCGGGCGCCCACTCGAGCTTCAACGCCAGTGGATCGGCGGCTGCCGGGCGCGTGGTCCACGCCTCGTGCACGCGAACGGGAGCGGGTTCGAACACCAGTCCGTCGGCGGCAAACTGCGCAAGAAACGAGGCGCGGATGCCGCGCTCGACTGCCATCGCCGCAAATGCGCGTTCCGCCGCGACGAGCGAAGCGACTGCCGGTTCCTCCATGGGCGCGGTCGCGCACGCCGTCAGCGTGCTTGCGCAAACGGCCAATGCACCGAGCCTACGGCGACTGGTTCCGGGAAACTGCGCGAGCACGGAAGCACAACGGCTCATGGCGGTTCTTCGCTGTATCGCAAAAGGAGAGCGGGAGTCGCTGCCAGTATAATCACTCGTTTTCGCGTAAGCGTCCATGGTCCTTCGCGCGTTCCTCGCCGTCATCATTGCTACGGCGTTCGCCGTTTCCGCATTGGGTTTCGGCCAGACCAAGGCGGCAATTCCGTCCGCGGTCATCAATCCGGCGGTCATCAATCCGGCGGTCATCGCCGGCGTTACGGCCCCGACCGTCGCCGCCGCGGCGTATGTGTTGACCGATGTCACCAGCGGTCAGACGCTCGCGTCCGCCAACGCCGACGAACGCCGGGAGCCGGCGTCGCTGACCAAGCTGATGACCGCCTACCTCGTGTTCGCCGCGTTGCGCGCGAAGACTATCGTTCCATCGCAGATGGTCAATGTCTCGCAGCGCGCCTGGCGCGCGGAAGGCTCGCGTACCTTTATCGAACCGCGCAAGGCCGTCCCTGTTGACGAGCTTCTGCGGGGAATGATCGTGCAGTCGGGCAACGACGCCTCAATCGCGCTGGCCGAGTTGGTCAGCGGCAGCGAAGAGGCGTTTGTCGTCAGGATGAATGCCGAAGCCGGGCGCCTCGGGCTTACCAACACGCGCTTCACCAACGCTACCGGGCTCGCCCATCCGCAGCATTTTTCCACGGCGGCGGACATGGCCAAGCTCGCGGCGTCGCTGATTCGCGATTTCCCCGACTACTATCCGCTCTACTCGCAGAAGGAGTTTCGCTACAACAACATCATGCAGGCGAATCGCAACCGGCTGCTGTGGACCGATCCGTACGTCGATGGCGTGAAAACCGGCCATACCGACGCGGCGGGATGGTGTCTGATCGCGTCGGCCAAGCGCGGCGAGCGCCGTGTTTTGTCGGTGGTGCTCGGCGCCAGCTCCGATGCTGCACGCGCGGTGGAAAGTCAGAAACTCCTGAACTGGGGATTCCAGGCGTTCGACACGGTCCAACTTTATCAATCCGGTCAGCAGGTGGCGGCGCTGCGCGTCTGGAAAGGGGAAAAAAGCGAAGTGCCTGCGGGTTTTCAGGCCGACCGGTATTTGACTCTTCCCAAAGGCCGCGCAGACAAGCTTGCGTTGACCTTGATAGCGCAGGAACCCCTCGTCGCGCCGATCGCCCGTGGTGAGCGCGTGGGAATCGTCAAAGTCGCGCTTGAAAGCAAACCGGTGACGGAGTTTCCCTTGATTGCGCTGGAAGAGGTGCCCGTTGCAGGTGTCTTCGGCCGTATGTGGGATACCGTGCGTCTGTGGTTCAAGCGGACTTGACGCAAGAGATTTACGACCATGCTCGATTCCGATCAGATCGTCTACTTGAACGGCGAGTTCATGCCGCTCCCTGACGCCAAGATTTCCGTGCTCGACCGCGGCTTCATCTACGGCGACGGCGTCTACGAGCTTGTGCCGGTTTACGCAGGCGAGCCTTTTCGCATGCCGCATCACCTGAAGCGCTTGCAGCGGAGCCTGGATGGCATTGGTCTTGCCAATCCGCATGGCGGAGAGCGGTGGGAAGCGCTTCTGCGCGAACTAATCGGCAAGCACCCGTGGCCCAATCAAGGCGTTTACCTACAGGTCACGCGCGGGGTCGCCAAGCGCGATCACGCCTTCCCCGTGGGCGCAACGCCAACGGTGTTCATGATGAGCAACCCGCTGGCCACCCCTACAGCCGAACAGGTCGCGCGGGGTGTGGCAGTCGTCACTGCCGAGGACAACCGTTGGCATCGCTGCGATTTGAAGACCATTTCGCTTCTGGGCAACGTCTTGATGCGGCAGCTCGCGGCGGATCAGGGCGCGGTGGAGACAGTGATGTTTCGCGACGGTTTTCTCACCGAAGCATCCGCCTCCAATGTATTGATCGTGAAGGATGGGACAATCGTCGTACCGCCCAAGGATAACCACATTCTGCCCGGCATCACGTACGACGCCACGATGGAATTCGCACGCGAAGCCGACATTGCAGTTGAAATCCGCGCGGTGCCCAAAGACGAAGCCTTGGCTGCGGACGAAATGTGGCTGTCACCGTCGACCAAGGAAGTACTGGCGATCACGACAGTCGATGGCCGGCCGTTTGCCTCCGGCGTACCAGGCCCTGTATTTCGCAAAGTTTGGGAAACGTTCCAGGCCAGGAAGCCCAAACCGCGCCAAGCTTGATACACTTTCCTGGCAAGAGCGAAACTTGCGAGGCGTAAGTGCGCCCGGCAGGTTCTCGTTTCGTACCAGCTACGCCGCGGAGGCCACGATAATGATTGCACTCTCGCAGCTCATTGCCAGCCGCTACGGTGGCCGAAACCTGCCCGTCACATTAATTCTGCCTGATGGCGCTCGGCTGCAATTGTCTTCGGAGCCGGTAGTCGACGTGGCCGCGCGGTCCTGGCGCGGGCTGCAGGCGCTTGCGTCGCCCGCTCTGGGATCGCTCGCGCGCGCGTATGTCCGTGGGGACCTTGATTTCACCGGCAGCGCGCGGCGTGTCCTT
>JBPCLS010000272.1:0-5124 GCA_051003055.1 Casimicrobiaceae bacterium | reverse complement strand
GGCCGTCGATGAAGAGTCGGCCGGCAGTCGGCTCGTAGAAGCGCGGAACAATGTTGACCAGCGAAGTCTTACCACTCCCCGACTCGCCGATGAGGGCCACCGTTTCACCCGGCGCAATTGCCAGCGTGATATCGGTGAGCGCCTCGCGCTCATGTCCCGCGTAGCGCAGTGACACGCGCTCGAAGCGCAGTTCGCCACGGCAGCGGCGCAATGTCACCGTGCCGCTATCGGACTCGGGCTCCTGGTCGAGCAGTCCGAAAATGCTCTCGGCGGCGGCCAACCCCCGCTGAATCGCCGCATTGATTCCGGACAACCCTTTCAATCGCTCGAGCAGCGTGATTAGCGCCACCACGTAGGACAGGAATATCGCGAAATCCAGCGCTCCCGCCTCGCTTTGCGAGAGCGCGACCCAGATGATGAAGCCCACCGCGCAGGCGGCGAAGAACACCGTCAGCGGCGAGCTCGCGGCGGTTGCCGAGGATTCTTTCGACATGGCGAGACGCAACCGGTTGGCCGCGCCGATCGCGCGTTTGCGCTCGTAATCCTCGCCGCCGAATACGCGGATGACGCGATGGCCGCCTATCATCTCCTCGAGCACATGCGTGAGTGAACCGGCGCGGTCCTGAATGTCGTGCGCGATGCGGCGCAGGCGCCGGCTGAAGTAGCGAATCACCACGCCGACGATCGGAATCACGACGAGCGCCATCAAGGTCAGCCGCCAGTTGAGCCACACGAGGTAGCCGAAACTCGCGATGATGGTCAGCGTTGAGCGCAGCGCGTTGGTGATGGCCCCGGACGCGGCCGAGGCGAGCTGGTGGGCATCGAACGAAATCTTCGATTGGACGATGCCGGCCGAGTGCGTGTCGTAATAGGATGTGGGCAATCGGAGGAGCTTTTCGATCAGGTCACGCCGCAAGTCGAATACCACGCGATACCCGGTCCAGCCCATGCCGAATTCCGAGATGTACGAGCCGACGCCCCGCAGCAGGAAGACCCCCACGACGGTAAATGGCAGCCACTGCGTCTGCACCGGGTCCGGGTTCTGGAAACTCCGGACGATGGGTATGACCAGATAGGCGAGTAGAAGGTCGCCGGCGGCGACGATCACCATGCCCACGACCGCCAGGCCGAACGCCCAACCGTACGGCCGAACGTAACGGAGCAGACGTAGGTAGAGGACTGAGCCCTTCATCGGGAAAGTGGTCGCGTGCGGTGCGCGCACATGTCAGGAGGGCGCACCCGCATCAATCGCGACCACAGCGAAGCGACGAAGTATAGCGTAGCGACCCGAAGCGAACGCCGTTTTCGCATCGACGGCAATGCCGCTTCGGAAGCGTGCAAGGGGCTACCGACGACGGTATCGCCTTCTAAGGGTGGCGTTGGCGCTGCGCGACGCTCGCTTCAAGCAGACGCTTGTAGAGCAACACGAGCTCGAGCGTCATCGCGGGGAGAGTCAACGGCTCGACGGCGCGTCGGGCGTTTGCACCCATGCGCGCCCGCGTTTCATTGTTCAGCAGCGTTTGCATGTGCGCGGCGAGAGCTGTGACGTCGCGCGATGGGCAAACGAAACCGGCATCATGCTCGGCAACCAGTTCGGCGGCGCCGGACTTTGTGCTGGTGATGACCGGCAGCGCGCAGGCCATCGCCTCCAGCGCGGCGTTGGGGAACGGATCGTAGATCGACGGCAACACGAAGGCATCCGCCGCGCCGAAATAGGGCCGCGGATCGGTCTGCGCCCCGGCGAAGGTCACACGCTGTGCGACGCTTAAACGTTGCGCTAGCCGTTGATACCGCTTGATGTTGCGGTCGCGTCCGACGACGATGAGATGCGACGGTTCGGAGATCTCCGCGAGCGCTTGCATCGCGGCCGCCACGCCCTTGCGTTCGTACCCTGAGCCGACGAGCAGGAACACGAGGGCATCGCTGCGAATGCCATGCAGTTCCCGGATGCGCGTGCGGTGCTGCGCAAGTTCCGGCGAAAAGATATCCGCATCGACGGCGTTGTAGATCACCGGTAGCCGGTCATCGGTCAATCCAAAGCGCTGTTTGATCTCGTCGCGAACCATTTTTGAATTGCAGATGACCGTGCGCAGCCACGGGCTCGCGAAGAGTGCGCGCTCCCGTTTGAGCGTATAGCGATGCCACGGATTCGCACTAACACGCAGCCGGCGCAGCGCGGAAGCTCCTCGCATGCGCTCCTCGAGCCAGGTGGCGTGGACGCCGTCGCCAGCGCGATAGATGTCGCAGCAAAGCAGGCGCTCGTGCGATTGCACCAGATTCGACTTCGTTCGTGCGATCTCGCGCGTGACCGCGCGTTCGAAGCCCCAATCGCGCCACAGGTTGCCGACGTAGAAAGGGTTGCAGATGTGCGGCTCGATCAACTGCAGTCTGGTTTCCGGCCATTCTCGCGTGTACAGCGTGATGGCGACGTTGCGCTCCAGCAACGCTTCCAACGCGCTTTCGAGAAAACGCTCGGCGCCGCCGTACGGCGAATAGCGTTGCCGGATGAGCGCTAGGCGCATGGGGTGCGAGGCACGGCGGTCTCGGCGAGCAAAGAGGTGAGCGCGGCGTGGACCTGTGCGACCGGCAAGGTCGTCAGGCACTCCGATACCTTGCCGCCCCCACAGCCGTCGATACCGCAGGGGCGACAGCGATATGCGTCCGAGACGACGACCCGCTGCGGGACCTGCCACGGCCCCCAAACGTGTTCGCCCGACGGACCGAACAACGCGACCGTGGGCGTGCCCATCGCAGCGGCGACATGCATCGGGGCCGAGTCAACACCGACGAATGCGCGCGCCGCTCCGGAGAGCGCCGCAAGCTCGGGCAAAGTCAGTTGTCCCGACAAATCCACGACGGACGTGCCGGATGCCGATTTTGCGTGCGCCAGCACGGCTTTGACGAGCGAGCGTTCGCGCTCATCGGGCGCCCCCGTCACGGCGACCGGCGTGCCATCAGCGACGATGCGTTCGATAAGCGCGGCCGTGCGTTCAGCGGGCCAACATTTGAACAGCCAGCGCGAACCCGGGTGCACCTGGATGAACCGGTACGGCGCGAGCGAGTGCTGGACGAGCAGAGCGTTGATCCGGTTCGTGGCGTCGGCTCCCGGCCGCAGCACCAGGCGCTTGTCCGCTGCGTCCGGATAAACACCGATGCGGCGCAACGCATCGAGATTCGCTTCGACCGCGTGACGTTGGGTGACCTTGGGCAGACGATAAAAGTGCGTGAAGTGAGCTCGCCACAGACGCACGTGCTTCTCGCGTTCGCGTGTCACTGCCCAGCGCGGTCCCAGCATGCGGGAGAGTGTCAGGCCGCGCGGGTGCTCGGTCAGATGGATCAGCAGATCGTACCGGCGCTGGCGGAGCTGCCGCAAGAGCGCCCATTCGGCGCGATACTGTGCGATGACCCCGAGTTTTTTCCAGCCGCGATCGATCGTGTGCAGTTGCGCAATTGCCGGATGGTGCGCGAGCATCGGCGCGGTTTCCGCGTAGACCAGAGCGTCGATCTCGGCGGCGGGAGCTGCGCGCGAAAGCGTGGAAAAAACCGGTGACGCCAAGAGTACGTCGCCGTGGTGGCGCAATTTGGTGACGAGTACGCGGCGCACCTCGGACAGCGGAACGGCGTCGGGCAAGGGACTCGACATGGTGGGCAACGATAACAAAAACTGCCGGGGTGCGCCTGCGCGACGACCGATGTAGATAGCGCTTACCCCAGTTGTCTGATTGCGGCAGGTGCACCGCAAAGCGGGGTATAGGGTTCGGAGTACAATCCGCGCCAGTCGTCGCCTCGCTGCGTTTGCCTCCTTTCGCGCTACCTCGCCATGCCCGACGATTCCGTCAGTACTGCGCTCAAGGCGCAGATCCTCGCTGAGGCATTGCCCTATATCCGCCGTTTTCACGACAAGACGATCATCATCAAGTACGGCGGCAACGCAATGACCGAGCCCGCGCTCAAAGCCGGCTTCGCGCGCGATGTCGTGATGCTCAAACTCGTGGGAATGAATCCCGTCATCGTGCATGGCGGCGGCCCCCAGATCGGCGATCTCTTGGAAAAGATGGGTATCGAAAGCGAGTTCCGGCAGGGCATGCGTGTGACGGACGACCGAGTGATGAATGTCGTGGAAATGGTGCTGGGCGAGCTCAACCAGGAGATCGTCGGCCTCATCAATCAGCATGGCGGGAAGGCCGTGGGACTGACAGGGCAGGACGGCGCGTTCATCCACGCGCGCAAGATGCTGTTGAAATCGGAGACAATCAACGGCGAATTCGTCGACATCGGCCTCGTCGGGGAAATCGAGCGCATCGATCCGGAACTGATCAATCTGCTCGATTCGCGCGACTTCATCCCGGTCATCGCGCCGATCGGTGTCGGCACCGAAGGCGAGGCCTACAACATCAATGCCGACTTGGTCGCCGGCAAGCTCGCGGAAACGCTGAAGGCGGAAAAGTTGGTCATGATGACCAACACCCGTGGCGTGCTCGACAAAAGCGGCACCTTGCTGACCGGTTTGACCTCGAGCGAGATCGACGGCCTCTTTGCCGACGGCACCATTTCCGGCGGCATGCTTCCCAAGATCGGCTCGGCGCTCGACGCAGTGAAAAACGGTGTGGCCAGCTCGCACATCATCGACGGGCGGGTCGAACACGCGTTGTTGCTCGAAGTCCTGACCAACGAAGGCGTGGGCACGATGATCCGCGCCGACAACACGCCGCCGCGTTATACGGCTTGAAGCGTACCCCTGGCGCGGGAGTCGGATTATGGCGATGAAACCCGGCGAGCGGCGCCTGCAGATTCTGCAGTCATTGGCCGCGATGCTTGAAAACCCGCGTAGCGAAAAGGTGACGACCGCCGCGCTTGCCGCGAAGCTCGACGTGTCCGAAGCAGCGCTCTATAGGCATTTCGCAAGCAAGGCACAAATGTTCGAAGGCTTGATCGAATTCATCGAAACGACGATTTTCTCGTTCATCAACAAGATCACTGCCGAACACACCGACGGTGTCGCCCAGGCCGAACAGACCGTCATCATGCTGCTCTCGTTTGCGGAAAAGAATCCCGGCATGACGCGCGTGCTGATCGGCGAGGCGCTGGTCAACGAAGACGAGCGGCTGCAGGCGCGCATCAATC
>JBPCLS010000271.1:0-4159 GCA_051003055.1 Casimicrobiaceae bacterium | reverse complement strand
TATACGATCCGCTGACGACCTACCCGCTACAGCTTTGCCACTGGTGCGGTGTCTTCGCGTCCCTGGTGCTGCTGACCGGCCAGCGCATACTGCGCGCGATCCTGTATTTCTGCGGCATCGGGCTTTGCACGCAAGCGTTGATCACGCCGTTGCTCGTCGAAGGACCGGCGCTGTTCCCGTTCTGGTTTTTCTGGATGACCCACGGCACGGTCATCGGAGTCGCGCTCTACGACGTTGTGGCGCGCGGCTACCGGCCAACGGCTCGCGATTACGGCATCGCTTGCCTGACCGCGTTTGCGTATGTGGTCATCGTGTTACCGATCGATCTCGCCACGGGCTGGAATTATGGATTCGTTGGTCCAAGCAAGCCCGACGTCCCGTCGATCGTGGACCTGCTCGGACCCTGGCCCGAACGTTTGCTGACGATTGCGCTGATTTCGGTAGGGGTGATGGGCATGCTGCTCGTGCCCTGGCTGGCCGCGCGCAGCTTCACTGCGCGCCGATGACGGTCCGCACATCGATGAGCTCCGGAAAAAAGGGCTGGTCGAGCGCTCGCTTCAGGAACGCGACGCCGGAAGATCCGCCGGTCCCCGTTTTGTGGCCAATGATTCGCTCGACGGTCTTCATGTGACGGAAACGCCAGAGCTGGAATCCCTCCTCGACGTCGACTAACTTTTCGCACATGTCGTACGCGTCCCACCAGCGCTGCGGATCCTCGTAGATCGTCTTGAACACGGGGACGAGATCGGGATGGCGTACGTAGGGTTGCGTGAAATCCCGTTCGAGGCAGTCGTGCGGCACGGGTAGTCCGCGCCGCGCAAGATGGCGCAGGAACTCGTCGTAGAGCGAGGGCGCGTGCAATAACGATTCGAGTTCCGCATGCGCGATGGAATCGTGGCGGAACACGTCGAGCATTGCGGCGTTCTTGTTGCCGAGCAGGAACTCGAGCGCACGATACTGCGGCGATTGAAATCCTGACGAACTGCCGAGCGCCGGCCGGAACGCGTCGTACTCCGACGGAGTCAGCGTCTCGAGCACGCTCCATTGCTCGAACAACTGTTTCTGGATAAGTTTTACCCGCGCGAGGATCTTGAAATTCGCCTCGAGCGCGTCGGCGCGCACATGGCCGATGGCCGCTTTCAGCTCGTGCGTCATGAGCTTCATCCAGAGTTCGGCGACCTGGTGCTGGATGATGAACAGCATTTCGTCGTGCCGGGGCGCGTAGTCCGCGCCGCCCGACAGCATTTCCTGCGCCGACAACAATCGATCGAGGCGCAAATAGCCGCCGTAGGTCAGGCGGTCCGCCAGGTCGGTGACGATGCTGGACTCGAGATCGCGGATGGCCACTCTAGGTTCCCTAAACTCGCGTCAGCTTTAAGTCGGAGGGCAACGAATTTCAGTATACGCGCGGCGCTCTCGTCAACGACCTCATTTTGCGTGCCGCGTTGTCGGCGATGGGTCATGAGCACGAGTCACGCTGCACGATGGCGTTTGCTACCATCGGCGCCAATGCTCTTCTCCCTGCCGTTACATTTCTTGCCGCCCGCGCGCCCTCTTTGGTCCGGGGCAGCTAGGCCGTGACCATTGCGCGTCGGGCGCTGCTCGGTCGCGCGGCGACGGGCCCTCCGGGCCTTGGCTTCGCCCGCCGCGCTCACTCGCGCCCTCTTTGGTCCGGGGCAGCTAGGCCGTGACCATTGCGTGTCGGGCGCTGCTCGTCCTGGGCACCGCACTGCTAGTCAGCGGCTGCAGTCCTGACGCGAACCGGCAACGCAGCCTGCAACTCGCCGAGTGTCGATTGCCCAACCTCGCAAACTCTGCGCAATGCGGCGAGCTCGAAGTGCTGGAAGACCGTGGCAAGCCGCAGGGCCGCAAGATCAAGATTTTCGTCGCCGTTCTGCCGGCCAACACGCTGACGCCAAGACCAGACCCGCTGGTGATTCTGGCCGGTGGTCCAGGCCAGGGTGCGTCGCATCTGGGGCCGTTCGCCGCGCGCCTGACCGAGCTGCGCCGCACCCGCGACGTCGTGCTGATCGATCAGCGGGGAGCGGGCCGCTCTTCACCGCTCATCTGCGACTCTTTCAAAGATCTCGAAGACGAAGTTCTCGATACCGACCCGGTGCCGCGCGCCGCGGCCTGCGCGCGCCAGTTGCAGGAACAAGGGATCGATCCCGCGCAATACACGACGACGTCCTTCATTGCCGACCTGGAGGCGACGCGCAGCGCGCTGGGTTACGCGCAGTTGAACCTCTGGGGCGGGAGCTACGGGTCGCGGGTCGCGCAGGAGTATCTGCGCCGTTTCCCGGACCGCGTGCGCACGGTAATCCTGGACGGGGTTGCGCCACCGGCAATGACCATCACGCTCGACGTCTGGCGTACCCGCGCGGCGGCGCTCGCCACCGTGTGGCAGGCGTGCGCGCAGTCGGCCGAGTGCCGGCAGGCACATCCCGATCCGGCGGCCACTCTCACAAAAATCGGCCAATCGCTTGCCAACGAAGGTCGTGACGTTGACCTGATCGATCCGCGCACCGGGCAACGCAAGACGATACTGGTGACGTTCGACGCCGTGTTGAGCGCGCTGCAGCCGCTGACTTACGTCCCGGAGCTGTCGGTGCTGCTGCCAGAACTGCTCGAGCGCGCGGCGCACGGAGACTACGGACCGCTGTTCGCGACGATTCAAGGCGTCACTGCCAACCTCTCCGAGCAAATGAACACCGCATTGCATTATTCGGTGACATGCGCGGAAGACGCACCCAGGATTTCACCCGATGCACAAACGCGCGGACTCGCCGATTTACCCGCGCGTGCGCTCGCCCTGAAGATCATCAATGTGTGCGGCGTGTGGCCGCGCGGCACAATGCCGGCGGATTTCGGCGATCCAGTGCAGAGCGACAAGCCGGTACTGGTGTTGTCGGGCGGCACCGACCCGGTGACGCCACCCGCCTATGGCGCCGAAGTCGCGAAGTCGTTTCCGAATAGCAGGCATGTCGTGGCACCCGGCTACGGCCATATTGTGTCGCCGCACGTCTGCGGTCCACGTCTGATCGCGGCATTCGTCGAAGCCGCCGGATTCGCGCAGTTGCCGCAGACGTGTATCCGTTATTTCGAGTCGAGCGTCCCGCCGCCGCCATGGCCAAACCGTCTCGCCCCCTGATGCGATGATCCGCGCCGAGGGCCTGGTCAAATCGTTCGGCAAGCGCCGCGACATTCACGCGGTGCGCGACGTCTCGCTGGTCGCCGCGGCGGGCGAGATCACCGGGCTGCTCGGCCCCAACGGTGCGGGCAAGACGACGGTCTTACGCATGTTGGCGACATTGATGATCCCCGACGCGGGAACGGCAAGCGTTGGCGGACTCGATGTCGTGCGCGACCGTTTCGCCGTCCGGCATCGCATCGGCGTCCTATCGGATGCGCGCGGTCTGTATCCGCGTCTAACGGCGCGCGAGAACATCCGGTATTACGGCGAACTGCATGGCATGCGCGGTAAAGCGCTCGAGCAACGGATCGATGCACAGACCGCTACGCTGGGGCTGACGGCGCTCGCCGATCGGCGCACGCAGGGATTTTCCCAGGGTGAGAAGATGAAGGTCGCGATTGCCCGCGCGCTCGTCCACGATCCGGACACCATCCTGCTCGACGAGCCGACCAATGGCCTCGACATCATGAGCGTGCGCGCGCTGCGGGAGCAACTGCGGGCGCTGGAGGCGCAAGGGAAGTGCCTGCTCTTTTCGTCGCATGTGATGCAGGAAATCGCGGCATTGTGCGATCGCATCGTCATTCTCGGCGGCGGCCGCGTCGTCGCGGAGGGGACCGCCTCCCAATTAATCGCCCAGTCCGGTCGCAAGACCCTCGAAGATGCGTTCGTCGCGCACCTCGGGACGGGCGAGGGGCTGGCCGCATGAGAGGGCGTGGGCGGAACCGGCACGCGCATCCCGAAGGGGAATCAACCGTCATTTCGGATGCGCCCAGAGGCCGACAAGCTACGCCCATCGCCTTGCGTCACCGTGCAAGGGGGCCGCGCGCATGAACCGCTCCGCGATCGGCCGCGTTTTCACGATCGCGCGCAAAGAGCTCGTCGATACGCTGCGTGACCGCCGAACGATGATGGTGACGCTGTTTTCTGCCGCGGCGGCCGGCCCGATCTTTCTCATCCTGATCTTCA
>JBPCLS010000270.1:0-6450 GCA_051003055.1 Casimicrobiaceae bacterium | reverse complement strand
GTAAGGCCGCGATTGCGACGTCCGTGAACTTTAGTCGTGACACCATTTCTTGCCTCCATCCGGCGCTCGGGGAAAATGCCAGGGTAACGCCGGGGTAACATTTTCGCGTGAACCGCGGTGGAACTGGATGAAGAATAGTGTAGGGTTAACTTATTGAAATGTCAAAGGTTCTGAAACTACGTGCAACGTGCAGGAAAGGTTATGAACGGTCCAGCTTCGACTCATAACCCGAAGGTCGCAGGTTCAAATCCTGCCCCCGCAACCAATAAATCAAGCACTTAGGCCCGACGTGACGTTGGGCCTTTTGCTTTGTTGGTTCTGATGTAAGCGCTGTGTAAGCACCCGGAGACCGAAGGCGGTGCGCGATGCGGTAGTCGTTGCCCACTCCCACGTGGACGCTGTACATGTCGTCATGCAGTGCGAGTTCATCCGTTCCCCGCGACCGCGTCGCTCGCTGTGCTGGTACTGCTCGCGGTGGACATCCGGAACATCAGCGTCGCCGGCCGGCATCGGATCGCCTACACCTGCGGATGGAATCCGATCCGCGCGCCGCAGGTCGACCGTTGCGAATTTTTCCTGCGCGAGCCGGGCGCAGATTACGCCATGCAGCGCCGCGGGCGCTGGCGGGTTGCCGGGATAGCCTCGTGACGCTGCCGCGCTCCTGACTCGATCTGTGCCGCCAGTTGCACGCCCTGGCTAACTAATCAGGGGTCGATTGATCTGGGCTTATTGAATCAACTGGTCCGCGCGCGCGACCATCGCAGGCGGCACTACGACGCCGATCGCCTTGGCTGTCCGCAGGTTGATCACAAAATGGAACGTCGTTGGCTGCTCGACCGGCAGGTCGCCCGGCTTGGCGCCCTTGAAGATCCGATCGATGTAGTCGGGGAGGCGTCGCATGTCGTCGACGAAGCGGCTTCCGTACGACATCAGGAGACCGGCCTCGGTGGCGACGTTGAACGGGCTGATCGCTGGGATGCGAGTTTCCAGTGCGAGCTTTGCGAGCCGCACACGCTCCGCAGCGAGAAACGGCTGGCCGACGATGAACAATGCATCGAATTTGCCGTGGGCAACCGTCCCGAACGCGCGCTCGATGTCTTCCGGGCCTCTGACCTGAATCGCCGTCAACTCCACACCCAGGCGGCGGGCCATTGCGTCGATCTGCGGTCGCTGCGAAACGAGCAGTGGAAAAGCGTCGTTGAAGAACATCGCAATGCGCGTTGCCTTCGGAAAAACTTCTTTGAGGAGCTCCAGCATCTTCGCGTGCGCCGGCCCCAGAGCCCCGGTGCCAGTGAGATTGCGCCCCGGCCGGGCCAGGCTCTCCACGAGCCCTAAGCCAACCGGATCACCGACCGACCAGAACACGATCGGAATCGTCGTCGTGACCTTCGCTGCGGCCACCGTCGGCGGCGTGCCACCGGTCACGATGAGGTCGACTCGACGCTGCACGAGTTCGGCCCTAAGCGTAGGAAAGCGCTCGTCCCTGCCTTCGGACGCGCGGAAGTCGAAGGCCACGTTCTTGCCCTCGATCCACCCGCGATCCCGCAACCCGTCAATGAACACTTTCCAGAGTGCGTCGATCGGCGGGCCCGCGCTCAGCCATCCGATGCGATAGACCTTGGCACTTTGTGCGGCTAGCCAAGTTGGAAACATCCCGAGCGGGAGACTTAAGAGATCCCTGCGGCGCATCGTCATGTCCCTGGATTCTTCGTGTGCTCGCGGGGCCGCTTTACGGCCACCGTTCAGGACGAACACGGGGACCGGCCGGTCGAAGGATAGGAAATCACCACACGAAGGGGAGCCGAGTATTTCGTGTTTGGTGGTGTCGCGCAAGTGGCGATCTGGCACTGATTACTTCGAGGCCGTGACTGACACGCGGCAGGCGTATCCCCGGCGCGGCTCGAAGGCCGATTTGCGGCTGCCGAGCGATGCTTTGCGAATTGATCCGCTCCCCGGTTCCGCGCCGGCCCTTGTGCTGGCGCTGCGCTCGTCTCGATATCCGTGATATCCGAGTCGCCGGCCGGCACCGGGTCGCTTACACCTGCGGATGGAATCCAATCCGCGCGCCCCGCGTCGACCGCTGCGAATTTTTCCTGCGCGAGCCGGGCGCGGATAGACTGAGTTCCATCGAGATAGCATCTGCCGCGTCCACCAACCGCCGAGGACTCGAACCACTCATGGCCAAGAAACTGGCGCTGATCGTTGACGAAGAGACGACCCCGCGCTACGCGAGATTTCCAGTGGTCTCGCTGGCAGCGGAGCATCTGGTCATGGGCTGCCTGCTACGCCGAAACATCTTGACCTACAAGGCGCCTCCGGGCAATGAAGGGTACGACCTCATCGCGATGCATCCGGATCCGCGCAAGGCGAAGCGCACCTTGCGCATCCAGGTGAAAAGCCGGATGGCGACCGACGCCGATGAGGGTTTCCCGATCAGCGCCAAGGTGCTCGATGCTTTCGACTTCCTAGTCGTCGTGCGGCTCAACGTCGGCTACTACTTCAAAAAGGCCGAAAAGTTTACCGCGCGCGAAGGCGCGCAGGCGCCGGTGTTCTACACGCTGACGCCGAGATTCGTGAGCGAGCATCACGACGGCCGCACCTCGTGGGCGAAGGTCTACCACACAGGTCTCGATATGTCCGCGTACCAGAATGAGATCGGCTTCGAGCACATCGCCAAGCATCTTGGCGTTGCGTATCCCAGCAAGGGGCGATAGCCGCTCCCAGCTGCTTGCTGCCGCCTCAATGCATGTTGGCGGCGGACTTGGTCCGCCTCGTGCGCGAGCAGCGTGCTGCCAGTGATCTTGAGCCCGGAAAGCGTGCGCAGTCGCGTAGGGCCAGGGTGCATGTGGACTTTGTGTCCGCTTTGGGTGTGCGCCGTGCTAAGGCGGCGCTTTCCAGTGGGTGCGAATCCCACCCGGCGAAATGCTCCAGCCGGAAGCAACCGGAGCAGTCAGGGAGGTGACGAACTGGCTGAAGCCTCTGGGAAATGCGAGCCACGAATTGGTGGCAGCGCGAGTGTGCGGGCCGTAACGCGAGTGAACGCCGAGCAAGCCTCGAAACGGACGATGCACAGGCCGACCCGACTACCCTTTCGGGGAAGGCTGATATCACTGGACGGATGAGCAAGGCAGGACGGCCGGTGGCTGTGCCGGGGTAGTGGCGACAGCACGTACACCAGGAAAGTGCACGCAACACGGGAAGTCCCGGGACGTGGTCGGGGACGACCAACTGGACGCCGGCGACGGAGAGGACGGGCGCCCTGGGATGACGGAGAGGCCCGTAGTACCGGTGAAGCCGGGTAATGCCGGTGGAGGGAAGGGGCCTTGGTTCGAGACAGACGCAACAAGTAGCAAGGGAGACGGAGATTGGGAAACCTGGCAACTCCGGAAAGTATCCAGAAGCTGCAGATGGCGTTACACGCGAAAGCGAAGGCAGAGCCGGGCTTTCGTTTCTACATTCTGTACGACAAGATTTACCGGGAAGATATTCTGGCGCATGCGTACGCCCAGTGCCGCTCGAACCAGGGCGCGCCCGGCGTGGACGGCCAGGACTTTGCCGATGTCGAGGCGTACGGTGTGGAGCGATGGCTCGGGGAACTGGCGCTTGCGCTCAGGAAACAGACGTACCGACCGGACCCGATTAGACGAGTGTTTATCCCCAAGGCCAATGGCAAGCTGCGGCCCTTGGGCATCTCGACGTTAAGGGATCGAGTGTGCATGACAGCAGCGATGCTGGTGCTCGATCCGATCTTCGAAGCCGATCTTCCACCCGAGCAGTATGCCTACCGGCAGGGCCGCAATGCCCAGCAGGCGGTGCAGGCGGTGGGGGATACGCTGTTTCGCAACCATCCGGAAGTGGTGGATGCGGACCTGGCGGACTACTTCGGTAGCATTCCACACGCCGAACTGATGCGCTCGCTGGCGCGGCGGATCGTGGATAAGCGCGTACTGCATCTGATCAAGATGTGGCTCGAATGCGCCGTGGAAGAAGCCGATGACCGGGGCCGCAAGACACGCACGACGGTGGCGAAGGACAGCGGGCGCGGCATCCCGCAGGGCTCACCCCTATCACCACTGCTGGCCAATCTTTATATGCGCCGGTTCGTGTTGGCATGGAAGAGGCTCGGGCTGGAAGAGCGCCTTGGCAGCAAGATCGTGACCTACGCCGACGATCTCGTGATCCTGTGCCGTAAGGGCAAGGCCGCGGAGGCCCTGTCACAACTGCGCGCGATCATGGGCAAGCTCAAGCTGACGGTCAACGAGGAGAAGACACGCATCTGCACGGTTCCGGCCGAACACTTCGACTTCCTGGGCTACACGTTCGGGCGGCTGTACTCGCCCAAGACTGGCGAGGAACGCCTGGGGAGGCGGCCGTCGAAGAAGAGCATTCGACGCATGGTCGAGAAGATCCATGTGCTGACGGCTGCATCGATGACGTGGCAAGAGACCACGGAGCTGGTGGGCAAGTTGAACCGCGCGTTACGCGGCTGGGCCAACTACTTTCGAGTAGGCACGGACAGTGGCGCGTACCGGGCGCTCGACCGCTACACGGCAACGCGGTTGCGTCGGTGGCTGCGCCACAAATACAAGGTCAGGCACCGCAAGGGCGGGAGCTATCCACTCTCGCACCTGTACGGGCACTTTGGGCTCGTACGTCTGACCGCGCGCGGTGGCGTAGCGTGGCGTGTGTGAAGGCGTGAACGTCTCGTCCGAGAGCCGGATGCGGGCGATCTGCATGTCCGGTTCGATGAGCGGGGTGTGGAAACGGAGCTATGGTTTGGGTACTCGGGCACCGCCAGACGAAAGGGGCGGCAACAGACATCCCAGACCTACCGCCACCGCGCCACACCTCGACTCTACCGGTTTGCGACGGACGTTGAACGGCAAATGCGGCCGCGCCGGAACGATACACAAAGCGGTCGTTCGACAGCGCAAGCCACCCGAGCGTTTTCAGCGTCCTACGTTTGCTCCTGGGATCCGCGTCGCCTGCCCACTGTGTGCTCGCCCTATTTTGGGAGAGAGGGACCGCGGCGCCGTGGCGCTGCCGCGATCGCCCGATCGATCATAATGGCGAGCATGGATGGCCACGCAACGCAGTCGCAGTTTTCGTGAGGGATACCGTCACGGTCATCGTCGGCCATAACCTCGGAAAGCTCGAGGCGGTCGGTCGTGTCAAGGAAGGCTTTGCGCGCACCAACGGTCACCTCGGGCCAATGATCGCGGTCGAGCAGGAGACGTGGGAAGGAGATACATTGCGCTTCCGCATGCGCGCGCTCGGCCAAAGTGCCGCGGCAAGCATTGCAGTGCTGGACGATGTGCTGCGCATCGAAGTGTCGTTGCCTTGGCTCCTGGCGAAGGCAGCGAAACGCCTGCTTCCAATATTGCGCAAGGAGGCGACTCTGCTCTTGGAAAAGAAATAGGGCGCCGCCTCGGGTGGCGAGTTGCGAGCGTGGCTCTCGATGGTTGCTGGGTACTTTTGGCGACGGGGCGTTCCGCACCAGCGCGATCTGATGCGCCGCGATTCAAGGTGATTGCGTCATGACACAACCTAGGCCGGTTGCCTTCCAGGACAACGATCGAGCATTTGTGTCCGCTGGGCCCTAAGCCCAGCCTTGGCGAGCCCCCCGGCATACTAAGCTCATTCCGGAATACCTGAGGCGCGCATGGCGGCAACGCATCGGGCCTTGAAGGCGTCGTCCTTGAAAGGGACCGACATGAACCACGAGATCGTGGTCGTCGTGGACGATTCGCGCATACGTTGTGCGAGCGCCTTTGCCTCCGGGAGCCGGCCCAGCCCAACAAGACTCAAAAGCAGCGCCCTTTGCGCCGTAGGCCTCTCGCGGCTAGCGCGCTCCGACGCGGCCAAGGCTTCCTCGTACTTTCCGCGCCGGAGGCACGCGATGGCTAGACCGTTTAGAAGGTGAGCCATTTGCGGATCGAGCGGGCTCAAGCGTATCGCGCGCCTGAACAGTTCTTCCGCGTCTGCGGGATCACCTGCAAAAGCCCGCACCCAACCTGCGTGATTTAAGACTACTGCGACATCGGGCGCGAGTTTTAGCGCACGGTCGACGGCATCCATCGCTTCGTCGTACGCCCAATCGAGCCAGCAAATCGCCCACGCGGCCGTAACGAGCGTGATGGGGTCATCGTGATGCGCGGCAAGTGCCTCGCGCGCCATGCGTACACCGTCCCGAACTTCTGCTTCGATCCTCTGGCCACGTGACGATGTGCGAAGTTGCGTCGCCCAGCCATATAGCGCTTTTGCCGCTGAATAATCGGGGTCGAGCGCGATCGCTCGACGCAGCTCATCCAGCGCTTCGTCAATGCCTTGCCGGCGCGGATCCATGCTCAACTTCTGCCAAGCCCGAAGAAAGTAGTCGTAGGCGTCCAGATTGAGTGTCGGCTTTGAGCGCGCACGCTTGATTTCCGCCAGCCGCAAGCTCGGCTCGAC
>JBPCLS010000269.1:0-3241 GCA_051003055.1 Casimicrobiaceae bacterium | reverse complement strand
GCGAAGCTGCGCGTGCAGATGCGCACCGAGATCCGGGAGTTGCATCAGCGGCTGGCGACGACCTCGATCTACGTGACGCACGACCAGATCGAAGCGATGACGATGGCCGACAAGATCGTCGTCATGCGGGATGGTTTGGTCGAGCAGACCGGGGACCCGCTGACGCTCTACGATTTGCCGGTCAACACGTTCGTCGCGGGCTTCATCGGCTCGCCGGCGATGAATCTGATTCCCGGTACGGTTCGCGTCAACGGCGGTGATGCGCAGGTGGAATTCGTCGGTGGTACCTTGCTGCCCATCCCGGTTGCCGCGCGCGCAACGAACGGGCAGCAGGTGCTCTATGGAATCCGGCCCGAGCACTGCGCGATCGCCGGTCAAGGCTTGCCGGCGGAGATCGCTGTCGTCGAACCGACGGGGGCCGATACGCAGCTGTATTGTCGCTTCAACGGTCAGGAAGTCACCGCAATGCTGCGTGATCGTGTGACCTGTCGCCCCGGCGACCGGATCGCTCTCACGCCCGATCCCAGCCGCGCACATTTGTTCGACGCCGCGAGCGGTTCGCGGCTTACGCTATGATCGTCGTCAAAGGCGAGTCGTAGTTAGAATCATTGTCACTGCATGAAAAGGAGAAAGCATGAGTAAGATCAAACGTCGTGATTTTCTGAAGGTCACCGCCGGTGTCGCGGCAAGCGGAGCACTCGGCGCGGGAACCGGATTATTCGCGCCCGATGCGTTCGCGCAATACAAGGTCGCGCCGGAAAAGGGTGCGAAATTGCGCGTCCTGCGCTGGAAGCGCTTTGTCCAGGGCGACGAGGATGCATGGGCCGCCAATACTAAGAAGTTCACCGAGCAGACGGGGATCGAAGTTCGCATCGACGCCGAAGGCTGGGAGGATGTTCGACCCAAGGCGGCGGTTGCCGCCAACGTCGGCAGCGGACCGGACATCATCATCGGCACGTTCGAGGATGCGCATCAATACCCCGATAAACTCGTCGACGTCACCGCGCTCGCCGATTACCTCGGCAAGAAATACGGCGGCTGGTATCCGGCGGCCGAGGCGTATGGGACGCACGGCAAGAACAAGTGGGTGGCCATCCCGATGGGCTGCGCGGGCAACGCGCTGGTGTACCGCGAAAGCCACGTAAAAGCGGCCGGCTTCGACACGTTTCCCAAGGACACCGCCGGCTTGCTCAAGCTTTGCCAGGGACTTAAAGCCAAGGGAACGCCAGCCGGCTTCGCGCTTGGCAACGCGACCGGCGACGGCAACGTCTGGACGCACTGGCTCCTGTGGTCGCACGGCGGCAAGATGGTCGATGCCAAGAACAACGTCGTCCTGAACAGCCCCGAGACGATCGCTGCGCTGGAATACGCAAGGCAACTCTATGACACGTTCGTTCCCGGCACCTTGTCGTGGCTCGATCCGAACAACAACAAGGCGTTTCTCGACGGCCAGGTCAGCCTGACCGCGAACGGCATTTCCGTTTACTACGCCGCTAAGACCTCACCGGATCCCAAGCTGCAGGAGATGGCCAAGGACATTCAGCACGCCAACATGCCGGTCGGCCCCGTCGGACGGCCGACGGAGCTGAACCTCGTGTTCCCGATGATGATCTTCAAGTACTCGAAGTTTCCCAATGCGGCCAAGGAATACCTGCGTTTCATGATGGAGAAGGAGCAGTACGTGCCGTGGCAGCAGGCGGCGATTGGTTACGTAACGCAACCGCTGAAGGCGTACGAGTCGAATCCGATCTGGACGTCGGACCCCAAACACACGCCGTACCGCAATGCGATGAATGTCATGCAGCCGAACGGATATGCCGGCGAGATGGGCTACGCTTCCGCGGCGGCGATGGCGGATTTCATCGTCGTCAACATGGTGGCCGAAGCGGCTTCCGGCAGCAAGACGCCGAAGGAAGCGGCAGAGCGGGCGCAGAAGCGGGCGGAGCGCTACTACAAGGTGTGATATTGCGTCGCCCAGTGCGTCGTCCGGATCGGTGAAGGTCTCATTCGGACGACGCACTTTTTAAGCGCTGGTCAAGATGCCCACGCCGCACACCGCGCTGACGCGCGCGCTCGACAATCGCAACATTCTGGCGGCGCTGTTCCTGCTGCCGGCAGCGGTGCTGCTGCTGCTCTTCCTCACCTATCCGCTGGGCCTCGGCACCTGGCTCGGTTTCACCGACACCAAGATCGGCCGCGACGGGGTCTTTATCGGCCTCGAGAACTATCAATACTTGTGGGGCGACGCGGTTGCGCAGCTAGCACTCTTCAATACACTTTTCTATACAGTCGTGGCCAGCGTCATCAAGTTCGTTCTCGGCCTGTGGCTGGCGCTGCTCCTCAACAAGCACCTGCCGTTCAAGGCGTTTCTGCGCGCCGTCGTACTCTTGCCCTTCATCGTCCCGACGGCGTTGTCGGCGATCGCATTCTGGTGGATCTACGATTCGCAATTCTCGATCATCAGTTGGTCGCTGCTGCGGATGGGACTAATCGACACGTACATCGAATTCCTGGGCGAGCCGTGGCTCGCGCGGTTCTCGACGATCGCCGCGAATATCTGGCGCGGCGTGCCGTTCGTTGCGATCTGCCTGCTTGCCGGGTTGCAGACAATTTCGCCGTCGTACTACGAAGCGGCGAGCCTCGATGGCGCGTCCGACTGGCAAAAATTCCGTTACGTCACGTTGCCGCTGCTCACCCCGATCATCGCCGTCGTCATGACCTTTTCCGTGTTGTTCACGTTCACCGATTTCCAGCTGATCTACGTGCTGACGCGTGGTGGCCCGCTCAATTCGACGCACCTGATGGCCACTCTTTCATTCCAGCGCGCCATTTCCGGCGGGTCGCTGGGTGAAGGCGCCGCACTCGCGACGGCGATGGTGCCATTCCTGCTGGCGGCGATCATGTTCTCCTATTTCGGACTTCAGCGCCGCGCCTGGCAACAGGGCGGTACCGACAAATGACTGCCGCGACCGCTACGTCCGAATCGGTCGACTCGCAGGGGATGAACTATCTGGTGTCGCTGCCGCGCCGGGTGGTGACCGTGTACGCGCCGCTCGCCGTTTTTCTGTTCGTGCTCTTGTTTCCGTTCTACTGGATGATGATCACCGCCTTCAAGCCAAACGAAGAGCTGTTGTCGCGCGAGGGCAATCCGTTTTGGGTGAACAATCCCACGCTCGCGCACATCAAGAAGCTGCTGTTCGACACCGCCGACCCCGACTGGCTGTGGAGCACGATCCTGGGG
>JBPCLS010000268.1:0-3801 GCA_051003055.1 Casimicrobiaceae bacterium | reverse complement strand
TCAGCTGTTCTTGCAGATGAGGCTGACGTTTCATGCCGACGAGTGCCGCAGTCACCCGGGGTAGCGAGCGAACGAAAGCAACCGCGCGCTGTGCGTCGGTGGTCAGCTGCGGGAAAGCTTCGGCCAGCTTTGCCGGGAGTCCTTGAGTGAGCTGACCCTGCATCAGAGGGGCGCTTGCGATGACAGCTATGCCCAACTCGCTGGCGCCCTGCAGGAGCGGCACCAAGCTGTTTCCGACCGGTTGCGTCGGTATCCGAACGGCTTCGGGCATGGCCACGCTTATTGGGAGCTGTATCACGCGAAAATGATGGTCCGCCCCGCCCACGTTTTCGGCGATTTTCAGCAGCTCGCTGAGGGCGAGGTGTGACTTGTCTCCCGGCTTCGCCCGAAATCCGGTCCACGTCGCGCATCCATAGCAGCCGATGTTTCCGTCGGCCACTTCACGCTCCAGCTGCACAAACGCCTCACGAATCGCGGCGGCGAAATGGTCTCGCGATAGCGAGTCGAGCTGCTGTTCCGGGTTGTGCAGGTAATAGATGTCGATCGTGGAAACGCCGAGGTTGCGGCGGCTGCGCTGAATCTGGTCCGATAGATACCGCGGAGTGATGCAGTGGCCGCCGGCAACGACCTGCCCCGGCTCGACGATTCCCGAATCGAAGTACTGCGCCTTGAGCAGAGCGTCGTAATCCCGGCGCGTGGGCGGTGGAGCTCCGTCGAGTGGGACATAGCCTGCCTTGCTGCACACCACGATCTCATCGCGCCGGATCTCGCGGGCGCTGATGGCTGCGCGTAGCGCCGAGCCCAGCGCGCGCTCCGAGCGCTGGCATCTGTAGTTGATGGCGCTGTCCAGGAGATTTATGCCTGACTGGAGTGCGAACTTCGCGGCCGCGGCGTATTCCGCATCCGTCTTGTCGTCGCAGTCGCCGAGGTCGGTGCCGAGCACTCTGGACGAGACGCTGAGCACGTCCGCGAGCGGACGGTAAAAATCTTCGGCGAGAAGCGCGGAGAATCGGCCGCGGTAGCGTTCGGTGCCGGGCTGCGTCGCGCAACCCGCGATCAGCTTGTCTGCTTTCCTGGGGGTGCGCACCGGCGCACGGTAGCGGGGCCGTTGGTGCGGGGCAAGGCGTTTCTTGGGCGCGCTGCCGGTGCGCGGTCGGGCATGACTCCGAGGGTCTCAAGGACTTTTTGAAGAAACTCTTTCGCTGGAGGCGCACGCTCCTTGCAATAACCAACTCTCTGGAAACAAGAGAGTTAACCCCGTCTGCCGCACTAGCAACTTGGACCAAAACCGGTTAAATTCTGTACAACGCTCCGGGACCCATCAACGGCCTCGGAGCGCTTTATTTCCGGCAAGGAAACCTGAGTTGTGGCGGAGGGTGCGTCCCCCGTCCATTGGAGCTTGTTTAAATGCCTTATTTCGCTGCTTGGGCCAGTGAGTGGTGGATACCGGTCGTATTCGTCATCGTCGCCGGCCATATCACCAACGTTTGCGTAACGCTTTTCCTGCACAGGTCGCAGACGCACCGCAGCGTCAAGATACATTCGCTGGCGGCGGTACCCATGCGCGTGTGGCTGTGGATGTCGACGTCCATCATCACGAAGGAGTGGGTCGCCTGCCACCGCAAGCACCACGCGTTCGCCGATCGCGAGGGTGATCCGCACAGCCCGCTCCTGGAAGGACTGCGCAACATCGTTCTCAAGGGCGCGCTCTATTACAGGAAGACGGTCAACCAGCCCGGCGTGCTCGAGAAGTACGGCAAGGGAACGCCTACTGACTGGCTGGAGCGCCAGCTGCTGACGCCGCTCAACTGGCTCGGCATTCTCGTCATGCTCGGTGTCGACATCTACCTGTTCGGCTTTTTCGTGGGTCCGCTCGTGTGGGGCGTGCAGATGCTCTGGATTCCATTCTGGGCCGCGGGCATCATCAACGGCGTCGGCCACGCCGTCGGCTACCGCAACTTCAGCGTGAAAGACCACAGCCGGAACATCCTGCCGATCGCCATCTGGCTGGGTGGCGAAGAGCTGCACAACAATCACCACGCCGATCCGCACTCCGCGAAGTTCAAGGCGAAGTGGTACGAATTCGACATCGGCTGGACGTACCTCAGGCTGCTTCAGCTCTTCGGACTCGCCAAGATCGAATACGCCCGCTCGTAGCACCGCGTGCCCGCAACGGTTACGTGCGCTCGCTGCGGTGAGACGCGCGAAGGATTCGAGAAAGCGCCGTTTCCCGGCCCGGTCGGAGCACGGGCTGGGGAGCAGATCTGCAAGGAATGCTGGGCGGCTTGGGTGAAGCAGCAGATGATGCTGATCAACCACTACGGGCTGAACCTGATGGACCCTCAGGCCCGGGGCTTTCTGACCAAGCAGATGGAGGCGTTTCTGTTCGGCAGCGGCAAGAGCGAAGAGATCGACACGAGCAAGCAAGGGACGATCGCCCACTAGTGAGCAAATACCGGTCGCTCGCAACCGTTTTTGCCACCGCGGCCACTCTGTCCTGCGCCGCGGCATCACAGCCACCACGACAGATAGCTGCATCCATCTGGGCCGACTCGGTCCTGGCCACGATGACGTTGCGCGAGAAAGCCGCGCAGATGGTCTGGCCGACGGTCCTCGGGGATTACACGCCGCTCGATTCGCCGCAATGGCGCCGCGTCGCCCGCGAGATAACCGAAGACAAAGTGGGCGGCTACACGATCTCTGTCGGATCACCGACCGAAATCGCAGCCAAGCTGAACGCCATGCAGCGGCTGAGCGACGTTCCGCTGTTGATCGGCGCAGACCTAGAGTTCGGAGCGGGCTTCCGCGCGCGCGGCGGGTATTTCGTGCCGAATGCCATCGATCTCGGTGGGGCGGTCCTGTTTCCGACGCAGATGGCGTTGGGCGCGGCGGGCGACCCTCAGCTCGCGTACGAGCAGGGCCGTGTAACGGCGATAGAAGGCAGGGCGCTCGGAATTCACATCGCCTACGCTCCGATTCTCGACGTAAACAGCAACGCCGCCAACCCGGTCATAAACGTCCGCTCGTATGGCGAAGATCCGCGCCTCGACGGAAGGCTGGGCGCTGCGTTCATACGCGGCCTGCAGAAGCACGGCATGCTCGCTACCGGCAAACATTTTCCAGGTCACGGGGACACCTCGATCAACTCCCACCTCGCGCTCCCGGTAGTCACGGCGAGCCGCGCGCGTCTAGACAGCCTCGAGTTCGTTCCGTTCAGGGCGGCGATCGCGGCAGGCGTAGGCGCCATCATGTCGTTTCACGGGGTCATGCCGGCGCTCGACTCCACCGGCGTGCCCGGGACGCTTTCGCATGCAGTGATGACGGAGCTGCTGCGGGATGAGATGGGGTTCAAGGGCGTAATCATCTCCGACGCGATGGACATGCGCGGAGTTCTCGATCAATTCGGCGCGAAGGAAGCAACCAAACGCGCAGTCGCTGCCGGGGCGGACGTGCTGATTCAGCCGCTCGACGTACGCGCGACGATCGACGCGATTGTCGAAGGCGTAGGGGAGAATCGCTACACCGAAGCAACGATCGATCTTGCGGTCCGCCGGTTGCTCGGCCTGAAGCAGCAGATGGCACTGCAGCGGAGCAGGGTGGTCGCCCTGGATTCGGTTCGGGCCATCGTCGGCGACAGCGCGAACTTTGCCGTCGCGCGCACCATTGCCGACCGGTCGATTGTGCTCGTCAAGGACGACCTCGCGCAGGTTCCGCTGCCCGCATCCAGCTCCGCGCTGGTTCTATCCATTACCGTTGCGCGGCGCGCTGACCTTGCCGCGGGCGCAGCGTTCAACGCCGAGC
>JBPCLS010000267.1:0-5501 GCA_051003055.1 Casimicrobiaceae bacterium | reverse complement strand
CGCTTGGTCTGGCGCAGCGATTACGCACCGCAAAGGGTCATCAGCGTGCCCGTGCGGATCGAGTCGGGACGCCTGCTGCCGATAATCGTAGTTAAAGACCCAGGCTGGCTGGGCCGTGTCACCGGTCTTGCGCTGCTGATTCGGGGGCCGCTGTCGCAACCGATTCGAATTCGCGGGGTCACGGCCAAGCCCATGGGTGCGCTCGAAATGGTGAGCGATCGAATTCGCGAATGGTGGTCGTTCGAGCGCTGGACAGGAACATCCATCAACAGTGTGACCGGCGGTGCGGATGTGCAGGATCTTCCGTTACCGCTACTCCTCGCCGCGGCAATTGCCGCGACCGCTCTCCTGGTATGGGCACTGGGGCGATGGCGTCGCCTGCCTCGACGTTCGACGCTCGCCTGGACCATTGTGGTCGTTTTCGCGGCGTCGTGGGCGTTGCTTGATGTGCGCTGGTTGTGGAATCTGGCGCGGCAAACGCAAGCCACCGCGGCGCAATACGCAGGCAAGGACTGGCGCGAGAAACACAGGGCGGCGGACGACGGCGCATTGTTCGCTTTCATCGAACAGGTTCGCGCGACGCTGCCGGCAACACCCGTTCGCGTGTTCGTCGTCAGCGACGCCCATTATTTCCGTGGCCGCGCGGCATTTCATCTCTATCCGCACAACGTGTTCTTCGAGTCGAGCAGAAATGTCATGCCGCCGCCCGCCAATTTGCGAGCGGGGGATTGGCTTCTCGTCTACCAGCGGCGCGGCGTGCAGTTCGATCCATCGGCGAACCGGTTGCGTTGGGACAATGCGACACCGGCGGCGGTGCAGTTGAAGCTGACCGGCCCCGGCGCGGCACTGTTCCAAATTCAATAATCGCGCGATGGGAATCTTCGGACTCGTCCTGGGATTGCTGCTGATATGGGCGATGGGTATGGCGTTGGTCATCGCGTTGTCGCGGCGAACGCCCCTACTGTCGACCTCGGGAGGCCTGGCTTGGACCGTTGGCAGCGGCGCGTTTGCGGGGGCGTTTCTGGCGACGATCTGGATGCGAGCGCTTTCGCTGGCTGGCATTTCTTTCGGAATAGTTGCGATCTTTGTTCCGCTTCTGCTCCTCGGTGCAGCGCTTGCGTGGCTGGGTCTTCGGCGTGAACTCCCGGGTCTACCCGGCGTGCTGCGTGACGCAGCGGATATTTTGCGCGGCCGGCACTTGCGCGGGTTGCCGCGTGTGTTGTGGCTGGCGCTTCTTGCCTGGCTGGTGCTGCGCTTTTCGCTGCTCTTCGCCGAAGTCGCGTGGAAGCCTCTCTATCCCTGGGACTCTTGGACGCAATGGGGAACCAAAGCGCGCGTGTGGTACGAGTTGGGCCGACTCGTGCCGTTCGAAGCGGCAGACGTATGGCTTGCCGCAAACGGCGCGTCCTATTTCGACGCCGCGCCGCACTATCCTGGAACGGTTCCGCTGTTGCAGGTGTTCGCGAATGTCGCGCTCGGCAGGTGGGACGATGCGCTGATGAACGTCATATTCTGGATGCTTGCCGTTGCGTTGTCTTGCGCCGTTTTCGGGGCCTTGCGCGCAATGGACTTCGGTCCGTCCGGCGCGCTCGTCGGCGCGTGGCTGGTCGCGTCGTTGCCGCTTGCCAACGTTCATGTCGCGCTCGCCGGGTACGCGGACCTACCTCTCGCGGCGTTCTTCACGGTCAGCGTGCTCGCCGGGCTGCGCTGGCTCGACGACCGCGATACCGGCGATGCAGTGCTCGCTGTGCTGTTGCTCGCCGCATGCCCGCTGATCAAGGTGCCCGGCAGAATCTGGGTGTTGACGCTTGTGCCTGCGCTCCTCGTGGCATTTTTCCCAAGACACGGCAGGAAGCTCGTCGCGGCGGGCTTCGCCGTCGTCCTGTTTGCGCTGCTCGTCCTGGCACAGACCAACCCGGTCATCCTCAACTACCGGCTGCATCTGGATTTCGCGCCCGAATGGGGTGCGTTGGCCGACAGCTACTTCCTGCTCGGGAACTGGCATCTCCTTTGGTATGGCGCACTCGCCGCCTTGCTTCTGGGATGGCGGCAGCTCATGTCGCCGCGTCTTGCTCCCTTTACGATGGTGATCGCCGCCGGGGGCGTTTTCCTGTTTGTCGTGTTCGCATTTACAAACGCGCGGGCCTGGGTCGCCGATCAAACCACGGTCAATCGCGCGACCTTGCATCTGGCGCCGCTGGTCACCGTCTGGATGCTTGCCGTATTTCGCGCCTGGGTGCAGGACCGTAGAGCGCTCGAGGCCGAGGAAGACGATCCGACAGCCGTGCGGGCGGCGTAGCTCTTAGCCTTCACAATGCTCACTTTGCCCGGCGTTACGCTGGTCTGCATCGACACGGTCAACCATGCGCTGGCACTACGCGCGCTCCTGAAGTCGCGCGCCGCGGTCAACTACGGGCGAACAGTGTTCCTGACGGATGCCCTTCCGCACGGAGTGGTTGCGCCCCCCGGCGTCGAGATCGTTACGATTTCGCCTCTCGCTTCGCGTGATGATTATTCGCGCTTTGTCTTGAAGCAACTGCTGCCGTTTGTCGAAACAAAGCATCTGCTGCTCGTGCAGTGGGATGGCTATGCAGTCAATCCGCAGGCTTGGGACGACGCGTTTAGCGGTACTGATTATCTGGGAGCGAAGTGGTACTGGTACGACGACGGCATGCGCGTCGGCAACGGCGGCTTTTCGCTGCGTTCGCGCAAGTTGTTGCAGGCCCTGCAAGATCCACGCATCGCGCTAGTCGAATTCGAAGACACGACGATTGGCCGCGCGTTTCGTCCGTTGCTCGAGCGCGATTACGGTATTCGCTTCGCCGATGAAGCGCTCGCCGATCGCTTTGCGTTCGAGGCGGCGTATCCGATCGGCATGCCGTTCGGGTTCCATGGCCTCTTTAACTTCTGCCGCGTGATGCCGTCGGCTGAACTCGCTGCGTTGGCTTCGCAATTCTCCGATGCCATTGCCGGCTCTCTCCAGATGAAGGCGCTGCTGCGCAACTGTGTTGCGTTAAGCCAGTGGCCGGCGGTAAGCGCCGTGGCCGGCCGCATCTTGCTCGTCGCGCCCACCGATAGCGAAGCGCAGCAAGCGTTGACGCAGGCGAGCGCGAACAGCGCGCGCAGTATTGGCGTCGGCCGCAACGACCCGTGTCCATGCGGCAGCGGCCGGCGCTACAAGCTCTGCCACGGGTCGATCGATGCCCCGCATGTTCGGACGACAGCATCGACAGCCGCCGGGCTTGCACCGGCTGCTTGGGTCGCTCGCGGCATCGCAGCGCATCAACGACATGAGCTCGAAGCTGCCGAGCGCGATTACCGGACCGCGCTCGCGCAAGAGCCCGGGTATCCGCTGGCGCTACACTACCTCGGCGTCGTCCACTATCAGCGTCATCAGTTGGATGAGGCATTGCTGCTGCTCGAGCGCGCCGTGCAAGCGGCACCCCACGAACCCGAGTTTCACAACAACCTGGGGCTCGCGCTGGCGGCCGCACAACGCACAGGCGAGGCGGTCGCCGCATTTCGCCATGCACTGGCGCTCAAACCTGACCATTTCGGCGCGTGGAGCAACCTGGGGCTCGCATTGCAGGCGCGCAACGAGGTGCCCGGCGCCGTTGGCGCGTTCCGCCGCGCATTGGAACTTGCGCCGAACTTTGCGCAGTCACACTGGAATCTCGCGCTTGCGCTGCTCGCCCAAGGCGACTACGCCGACGGCTTTCGTGAATACGAGTGGCGCTTTGCGGCACAGGAACTCGCGGCGCAGTTGCCGGTGTACGCCGGACCGCGCTGGGATGGCGGGGAAGCGGCAGACCGCACGATTCTCCTAACGGCGGAACAGGGGCTTGGCGATACGCTGCAAGCGATCCGTTTCGCGCCTCTCGTTGCGGCGCGCGGCGCTCGAGTTATCGTGTCTGCGCAACCGGCCCTCAAGCGCTTGCTTGCCAGTGCGCCCGGTGTCGCAGCGGTGTACGGGTTCGGCGAACCGATTCCGGCATACGACGCACACGTGGCGCTCTTGTCGCTCGCCGGAATACTCGACATCACGCCGGCGACGATCCCGGCTCCGACGTCGTACCTGACGGCAGATCCGGCGCGTGCCAGCGAAGTCGGCGATCGCATCAGAGCACGTAGCGATCACGTCTTCAACGTCGGAATTTGTTGGGCGGGCGCCACCGACACGCCGGAAAAGGCGCGGCGGAGCTGCCCGCTTTCGACGTTATCGACGCTATTCGCGCTGCTGGGTATCCGGTGGTTCTCGCTGCAGTCAACCGATATAGTCGAGCGCATGCCGCTCGTCGAGCTCGACGCGCGCCGCGATTTCGACGGAACGGCCGCACTGGTGTCGCACCTCGATCTGGTGCTGAGTATCGACACTAGCATCGCCCATTTGGCCGGGGCGTTGGGCAAGCCGGTGTGGGTCATGCTGCGATTCGCGCCGGATTGGCGCTGGATGCTCGCGCCCTCCAGCAGTCCGTGGTATCCGACGGCAAGGTTGTTCCGGCAACCGGCACCCGGCGACTGGAGCAGCGTCGTCCAGAGCGTCGGTACCGCGCTCACCGAACGCCTGCGCGCGCGAGTAGGCCCCGTCAGCCCTGCCGCGCCAACTCGATGAACGCCGCTGCGAGCGCACTGGTTGGCGCTGGATCATCGAATACGCATGCGCGTGCGGCAAGAATGCGCGAACGCAGCCCGCTGCGCCACGGGACGTCGTATCCAAGCCGCGCCGCGATGCGCACGTAATCGTCTGCATCGTGCGCTATCGTATCGTCGATCTCCATCAATCGCAGCATTCCGGCGCTCTGCCGGCCGCGCATGAACCTGCCGGGCAGCGTGACGATCGGCAATCCGCACGCCATTGCATCGAGACTTGAGTTGCCGCCGGACCAGTGGAGGGTGTCGAGCATTGCGTCGCACACGGTATTGATCCGCAGGTAATCGGCATGGCGGCATTGCGGCAGAAACTGCAGATACGGTTTCTGCGTAAGCCCCGCGGCCGCCAGCGCGGCATCGAGCCGCGCGCGAAATCGGGCGGTCAGCGCGGGATCGCGGCCTTCGAATGCGACGAGCCGGCCATCAGGTACGGCACCCAGAACGCGCGCGAACAATGCGTCATTGTCCGGGTGAATCTTGAACAGCGACTGCGGACACAGAAACAACGTAACCCCTTCCGGCATACCGAAGTGCGCGCGCGCGGCGTCACGCGGGACGTCGGGCAGTGTGTACCGGGTGCCAATCCCGGGCAGCGCGATCAGCCGCTCGATGTAATGGCCAGCGGCGTTCTCCGGCTCCATCACGCTGCTCGTCAAGAACACGTCGACGGTGGCATGACCGGTCGTCACCGGATGCCCCCACGCCGCGCACTGCACGCGGGCGAGCCGTAACGCGGCTAGCGCGAAGGTCGTCGCGTCCATGCCGAGCTCGGGAAAAAACAGAAGGTCGAGATCGTCGGCGTGGACGACGGGCGCAACCTGCGATGGGCGGAAACGCGGGCAGGCGCGAAC
>JBPCLS010000266.1:0-5604 GCA_051003055.1 Casimicrobiaceae bacterium | reverse complement strand
AGAATTACTCGACTGCGTTGCGCCAGAAGTGGCAGGCGATCCTGACGCAGGCATTCAACGGCAGCAGCTCCGAATTCAACGCCCATCTGTCGGAATCGGTGCTGGCGCGCATCCAGATCACCGTGCGTACGACGCCGGGCAACATTCCCGCCTTCGACGTGCGTGAGCTCGAAGCGAGGCTGATCGCGTCGGCGCGGCGCTGGGAGGACGATCTCAAAGATGCGTTGATCGACGCAATGGGCGAGGCGCGCGGCAACGAGCGTTTGCGGGAGTTCGGCGCCGCGTTTCCGGCGGGCTACCGCGAGGATTTCGTGGCGCGTGCCGCCGTGCCCGACATCGAGATGATGGCGCAGCTCAATGACGCCTCAAAGCTCGCGATGAGCTTGTATCAGCCGCTCGAGGCCAGCCCCGGCACGTTGCGGTTCAAGCTCTTTCAGCGCGGCGGACCGGTGACGCTCTCCGACAGTCTGCCGATGTTGGAGCACATGGGGCTCAAAGTGCAGGACGAGCGTTCGCACCGCATGACGCCGGAAGGATCAAAGCCGATCTGGATGCACGATTTCGGCATGCAAACGCCCGCGGGCACCGACGTCGAAATCGAGGCGCTGCACGCCGTGTTCGAGGAGGCGTTCGGGCGCATCTTTCGCGGCGACGTCGAGAACGACGACTTCAACCGGCTGGTGGTCGCGGCGCGCATGCCGGCCGACGAGATCGTCGTGTTGCGGGCGTATGCCAAGTACCTGCGGCAGATCGGATTCGCGCTGTCGCAGACGTTCATCGAGGCCACGCTGGCCGCGCATGGCGAGATCGGACGCGCGCTCGTCGAGCTGTTCAAGGCCCGCTTCGATCCGGATGATACGGGCGCCCACGCGGGAGCGCGCATCGCCGGCCAGGTGCGCGCGATCGAGTCGGCGCTCGAAGACGTGGCCAACTTGTCCGAGGACCGCGTGTTGCGCCAATACCTGGCGCTGATTCTCGCGACAACGCGCACGAATTTCTGGCGGCGCGATGGCTTTGGTGCGCGCCGGAGCTTCGTCTCGTTCAAATTCGACCCGGCGCTGGTGCCGGGGCTGCCCGAACCGAAGCCGATGTTCGAAATTTTCGTGTATTCGACGCGCTTCGAAGGCGTGCATCTGCGGGGGGGCAAAGTTGCGCGCGGAGGCTTGCGCTGGTCCGATCGGCCCGAAGACTTTCGCACCGAAGTGCTCGGGCTCATGAAAGCGCAGATGGTCAAGAACACCGTCATCGTGCCGGTGGGATCGAAGGGCGGCTTCGTGCTGAAGGGCGCGTTGGCGCCCGGCGATCGCGAGGCCATGATGAAGGAAGGAGTGGCCTGCTATCAGGACTATCTGCGGGGGTTGCTCGATCTCACCGACAATCGCGCCGGCGATGAGATCGTGCCGCCGCCGCAGGTGAAACGGCACGACGCCGACGACCCGTACCTCGTCGTGGCCGCCGACAAGGGGACGGCGACCTTCTCCGATTACGCGAACGGCGTGAGCCAGGAATATGGCTTCTGGTTGGGCGATGCGTTTGCGTCGGGAGGGTCGGCCGGCTACGACCACAAGGCGATGGGTATCACCGCGCGCGGCGCGTGGGAATCGGTCCAGCGCCACTTCCGGGAAATGGGACTGGACACGCAGACGACGGACTTCACCGTAGCCGGTATCGGGGATATGTCCGGGGATGTATTCGGCAACGGCATTCTGCTCTCGGCTCATATCAAGCTGGTTGCGGCGTTCGATCACCGGCATATCTTCCTCGATCCGGCGCCCGACCCGGAGACGAGTTTTGCGGAACGCGAGCGGATGTTCGCGTTGCCGCGTTCTTCGTGGGCCGACTACGATACGAAGCGCATTTCGCCGGGCGGCGGCGTCCACTCGCGGAGTGCCAAGTCGATCGCCATCACGCCGGAAGTCAAAGCGGCGCTTGCGATTACGGCCGATGCGGCAACACCCGCCGAGCTCATCACGGCGATCTTGAAGGCGCCGGTCGATCTTCTCTACAACGGGGGCATCGGCACGTACGTGAAGGCCGCGGGAGAAACTCACGCTCAAGTGGGTGACCGCGCCAACGACGCGGTCCGCGTGAATGGCCGCGAATTGCGTTGCCGGGTTGTCGTCGAAGGCGGGAACCTGGGATTCACGCAACGGGGCCGCATTGAATTCGCCCTCGCAGGGGGGCGCATCAACACCGACGCAATCGACAATTCGGCTGGTGTCGACACGTCGGATCACGAGGTCAACATCAAGATTTTGCTCGGGCTGCCGATCGCCGAAGGGGAGCTCACCGAAAAGCATCGCAACGACCTGCTCGCGGAAATGACCGGCGACGTCGCCGCTCTCGTGTTGCGCGACAACTATTTCCAGACACAGGTATTGTCGGTTACCGGCCGCATTGCGCCGCAGTTGCTCGATGCGCAGAAGCGCTTCCTGCAGTTTCTCGAAAAGGCTGGACGGCTCAAACGCGCACTGGAATTCCTGCCGACCGACGAGGAGATCGGCGAACGGCGAACGCAGGGCGTGGGACTTACAGCACCCGAACATGCGGTACTGCTTGCCTACAGCAAGATCTGGCTGTACGACGAGCTGCTCTCGTCCACGCTGCCTGACGATCGCTGGATCGGCACCGCACTCGTCCGCTACTTTCCGGAAGCGCTGCAGGATAAGTACGTCGCATACATGGCGCGCCACCCGCTGAAACGCGAGATCGTCGCCACGTACGTGACCAATAGCATGGTCAATCGCGTTGGCAGTACGTTTGTGCACCGGCTCGTGGAAACCACCGGCGCGAGGCCGCACGAGGTCGTGCGTGCCTACCTCGCCACGCGTGAAATTTTCGGCCTCGTCCCGCTGTGGATCGCCATCGAGGCACTCGACAACAAGGTTGACGACGCCGTGCAGTCGGCGATGCTGATTGACATGAGCCGGCAACTGGAGCGCGGAACCACGTGGTTTCTGCGCTCGCGCCGATTGGACGAAGACATGGCGGCGACGATCACGCGTTTCGCGCCAGGCGTAGCCGCACTGTCCTCGCGCCTGCCGGAATTGTTGGACGAGGGCGAGAAGCGTCGGATCGATGCCGCCGTGGCTCGCTTTACGGAACAAGGCGTGCCGCAGGGGCTCGCGGTGCGGGTAGTCACCTTCGATGCGCTTTATGCAACACTCGACATCGCCGAGGTCGCTGGCATTGCGCAGTTGCCGGTCGAGCCCGTGGCCGCCATGTATTTCGACGTGGCGAACCGGCTGGGATTGCCGTGGTTGCGTGACAGCATCGAGGCGCTGCCGGCAGAACAGCACTGGCAGATGCTGGCAAAGGGCGCGATGCTCGACGATCTATCGGGGCTGCAACGCACGATCACGCACGAAGTGCTCGCCGGCGCCGATGCTACGGCGCCGGGCGACCTATTCGCCGCTTGGCGGGAGCGCAATCGCCGGACGCTGGAACGAACGGCGCAGTTGCTCCTGGAGCTGCGTACGGCGACGACGTCTCCGGACGCTGCAATGCTCTCGGTTGCCTTGCGTGAGTTGCGCCACCTTGGGTAGCGGCCTGTCGCGCTTTATTTCAACGGCTTTTGGCGGGAGCGTCATCGCAGACCCAATAGGGTCGAGGTTCTCAGACTTAAGAACCCTTTACCGCACTACGAACGTGTCCTGGCGGTAGCTCGATTGCAGACGCAAGTCCTAAAGAAACCTTCACCGCGCTACGAACCATGGCCCAATACGTTTACACGATGAACCGCGTGGGAAAGGTCATTCCCCCCAAGCGAATCATCCTCAAAGATATTTCCCTTTCGTTCTTTCCCGGCGCCAAGATTGGCGTGCTGGGCTTAAACGGCTCCGGCAAGTCGAGCCTGCTGCGCATCATGGCCGGCGAGGACACCGAATACGAGGGCGAGGCAGTCCCGATGCCCAACATGCGCGTCGGCCATCTGCCGCAGGAGCCCCACCTCGCGCCCGACAAAACCGTGCGCGAGACGGTCGAGCAGGGCATGGGCGAAGTGCTCGAAGCCAAAGTGAAGCTCGACGAAATCTACACCGCGTACGCCGAGCCGGACGCCGACTTCGACCAGCTCGCGGCCGAGCAGGCCCGGCTCGAGGGAATCATTGCGGCGTCGGGTGCCGATTCCGAGCTCCAGATGGAAGTCGCAGCCGATGCGTTGCGGTTGCCCGCATGGGACGCGCGGATCGAACATCTGTCCGGCGGCGAGAAGCGCCGCGTCGCCCTGTGCCGATTGTTGCTGTCGAAGCCCGACATGCTGCTGCTGGACGAACCGACCAACCACTTAGACGCCGAAAGTGTGGATTGGCTCGAGCAGTTCCTGCAGAAATTTCCGGGGACGGTCATTGCGGTCACGCACGATCGCTATTTTCTCGATAATGCCGCGGAATGGATCCTCGAACTTGACCGCGGCTACGGCATCCCGTGGAAAGGCAACTACAGCTCATGGCTCGAACAAAAGGAAGCGCGCCTCAAGACCGAAGCGAAACAGGAAAGCGCGCGGATCAAGGCGATGCAGACCGAATTGGAGTGGGTGCGCTCGAACCCCAAGGCACGCCAAGCCAAAAGCAAGGCGCGCATCGCGCGATTCACTGAGCTGTCTTCGCACGAACACCAAAAGCGCAACGAGACGCAGGAGATTTTCATCCCTGTTGCCGAACGGCTCGGCAACAGCGTCATCGAATTTAGGAATGTGGCCAAAGCCTACGGCGATCGACTGCTGGTGGACGACTTGAGCTTCCAGGTGCCGCCCGGGGCGATAGTCGGGATCATCGGCCCTAATGGCGCCGGCAAGTCCACCTTGTTCCGGATGATCGCCGGGAAGGAGCAACCGGATCGCGGCGACATCGCGATCGGATCCACGGTGCAACTCGCGATCGTCGACCAGACGCGCGAGGCGTTACCGAACGACAAGACGGTGTGGGAGGCGATCTCCGGCGGGCATGACATCCTCACCGTCGGCAGGTTCGAGATGCCTTCGCGCGCCTATCTCGGGCGATTCAACTTCAAGGGGGGCGACCAGCAGAAGATCGTCGGGCAGTTATCCGGAGGCGAGCGCGGGCGGCTGCATTTGGCCGCGACGCTGCTTCAGGGCGGCAACGTGCTGCTGCTCGACGAGCCCTCCAACGACCTCGACGTGGAAACGCTGCGCGCGCTGGAAGACGCGTTGCTGGAATTCGCCGGCAGCGCGCTCGTCATCTCGCACGACCGCTGGTTTCTCGACCGGATCGCGACGCACATCCTCGCGGCCGAGGGTGATTCGCAATGGACTTTCTTCGAAGGCAATTACCAGGAGTACGAGGCGGAAAAGAAGAAGCGGCTAGGCGAGGACGCCGTGAAGCCACGCCGCTTGCGTTATAAGGCGCTGATGCATTGAATCGCCGGTTCAGCGTGAGCATGCTCCTCTGTCCGGTTGCCCCAGATGGAAAAAAGCCGGGCGAACCCGGCTTTTTCCTCGATGCTAGACGCAATCAAGCTGGAGCTTAAGCGGCTTGAATGTTACTGGCCTGCTTGCCTTTGGGTCCCTGTGTGACCTCGAACGAGACCTTCTGGCCTTCCTTCAGCGTCTTGAACCCCGGCATGTTGATGGCGGAGAAATGCGCG
>JBPCLS010000265.1:0-3773 GCA_051003055.1 Casimicrobiaceae bacterium | reverse complement strand
GCCCACGACCACGTCCGCACCCCATTCTCCTGGCGGCGCGAGCAACGTCAGCGCGAGGAGGTCGGCCGCGACGATGACATGCGCACCGCGCGCATGCAGCGCTTCTGTAAGGCCACGGTAGTCGCGGATCTCGCCGTTGGCGCCGGGATATTGCAACAATGCACCCAACACATCGGCTTGCGCGGCCGTCTCCGCTGGCCCTTTGATGATCTCGATCGACAACGGGTGCGCGCGCGTACGCACGACGTCAAGCGTCTGCGGAAAGACGTCGTCCGCGACAAAAAATCGGGCTCGCTTGCCCTGCGCAAGCCGCACCGCGAACGTCATCGCTTCGGCGGCGGCGGTGGCTTCGTCGAGCATCGATGCATTGGCAATCTCCATCCCCGTCAAATCGGCGACCATCGTCTGAAAATTGATGAGTGCCTCGAGCCGGCCTTGCGCGATCTCCGGCTGGTAGGGCGTGTACGCGGTGTACCAGGCCGGATTCTCCAGAATATTGCGCAGGATCACATTGGGTGTGTGCGTGCCGTAATAACCCTGGCCGATGAATGACTTGAGCACGCGGTTCTGCGCAGCGAGACGTTTAAGGCGCGCAAGTGCCTCTGCCTCGGTCATCGGGCCCGGCAGCGCGAGCGGCGTCCGTTCGCGAATCGCCGCCGGCACGACCGCATCGATCAATGCCGGTAACGAGCCGTAGCCCAGCACGGTGAGCATCGCCGCTTGTTCGTCCGGCGTCGTGCCGATATGACGCGCGATGAATGCGGTGTGATCTTCCAGCGCCGAAAGTGGCGTCGCCTTCGTTGCGAATTCGTTCATTTTCATCAAAGGCTCGCGCGCGCCGTTCACGCTTCACCGATCATTTTCTGGTACGCGGCGGCGTCGAGTAAACCGCGCGCCGCGCCCGCATCCGCCGGCTTCATCTTGAAGAGCCATGCGGCGTACGCATCGTCATTCACTGTTTCGGGTGCCCGTGCGACGTCTTCGTTCACCGCCAGGATTTCTCCGGCGATCGGCGCATTCACGTCGCTTGCCGCCTTGACCGACTCGACAATGGCGCACGCTTCGCCGGACTCGACGATGCGACCGACCGTTGGCAGCTCGATATAGACAAGGTCACCCAACGCGGCCTGGGCGTGGTCGGTGATGCCGACAGTAACGGCGCCGTCGGCTTCGGTGCGCAACCACTCATGACTCTCGGCATAGTGGAGTTCGGCGGGGACATTCATAGCGAGTTCTCCAAAAAATCAACGTGCGTTTAACGAAGCGTCAGGACACGAGCACTTTTCCATTGCGCACGAACGGCGGCTTGACAATACGGGCGGCAAGCTTTTTGTCGCGGACCGCGACGTGAATGATCTCGCCCACGGTTGCCGCGCCGGGCAGCCGCGCGAGCGCAATCGATTGCCCGAGCGTCGGGCTGAACGTGCCGCTGGTGATCTCGCCATCGCCATGGGCGGTAAGCACGCTCTGGTGGGCGCGCAGCACACCGCCGCGATCGAGCAACAACAAACCGGTCAGCTGCTGCGAGCGGGACTCTCCCATCAGCGCACCCTTGCCGACAAAATCGCGCGCGCCCGCAAGATCGACGGTCCAGCCCAAGCCCGAAGCGAGCGGTGAAGTGGATTCGTCCATATCCTGCCCGTACAGATTCATCCCGGCTTCGAGGCGCAATGTGTCGCGCGCACCCAGGCCGCAGAGTTTCACCCCCGCAGCCGCTAGCGCACGCCAGATCGACTCCGCACGCGCGGCCGGCACGATCAGCTCGAAGCCGTCTTCGCCGGTGTAGCCGGTGCGCGCGATGAACAAGTCGCCGAAGCCGGTTTTCGCTTCGACCGCCATGAACGGCTTCAGTGTCGAGCTGGCGACTTCGCTGCCGGGAATCGCCTGCCATACCTTCGCCCTGGCGTTCGGACCCTGCACGGCGATGATCGCAAGATCGTTGCGCGAAGTGAGCCCGAGTTGCGGGGCGCGCTCGGCCAGCAGCTTGCGCAACCATTCGATGTCCCGCTCCGCCGTTGCCGCGTTGAGGACGATCCGGAACAAGTCTTCGCGCACGAAATACACGATCAAATCGTCGAGAACCCCGCCGTCCGGATTGAGCAGGCACGAATAGAGCGCACGGCCGCGCTCCTGCAACTTGTCGACGTTATTGGCCAGCGCGTAACGGAGAAACCCGCGCACACTCTCTTTTCCGTCCACTTTGGGAGCGGCGGCGAGGTCGACCACGCGCATATGCGACACGTCGAACATACCGGCATCGCGACGTACCGCGTGGTGCTCGTCGAGCTGCGAGCCATAATTGACGGGCATTTCCCAGCCGCCGAAATCCACCATGCGCGCGCCGGACGCGCGGTGTTCCGCATGCAACGGCGTTTGCTTGAGCACTTAGGCCACTCCCATCGAGGACAAAAAAATGGGGCGAGAAGCGGCCATCCGCTTGTCGCCCCGTCTGTCCTTTTTACCTGAGAGATTGGAGTGCGAACTCGATGTCTAGATCAGAGTACGCACCCGGTGCCCCTTCGGTGAGCCTAAGGCGACGCGCATTCGCGCTGCCTTAAAGCCGCTCTCCAGATCGGTTAAGCGTCGCGTGCAGTCCTCGGTGCCTGAGCGATTTCGGGATTACGCCTTCGGCGGCGACTCGAAGCGCATATGCTCAAGAAGCCCATACGCGGTCGCGTCACACTCTCCTGCACGAACAAGGCCAATTGTACCGGGGAGCCGAGCGTCGGTCAAAACGCGCTCATTTCCACTTATTTCCGCTTATTTCTTCAGCGTCATGATCCAGGTCACGAGTTCCTTGATGTCGGCGTCCGGAATGTTAGCGTTGGGCGGCATCGGGATTTGACCCCAAACGCCAACGCCGCCGTCCTTCACTTTCTTCGAGAGTTTGGAGACCGCATCCTTGTCGGGCCTGTATTTCGCGGCAACGTCCTGGTACGAGGGGCCGATAATTTTTTTATCGACGGCATGGCACGCCGCGCAACCGTCTTTTTTCATCAGAGCGTCCGCAGCCGCTCTATCGAGCGCAGCGGACGCGTTGCCAGCAAGTGGAAGCGTTACGGCAGCGAGTGCAACCAAAGCGACTTTCATCGAGTCTCCAGTTCTTTAGTTTAGAAGTGAGCAGTCGTCAATCAGAGCCGGGGATTGGTGGCAAAGAGTATTCGAATTCAACGCTCAACGGGCATTCTCGTTGACGTCGGATGGAGTGTCGAGCTCCCGGACAACGGCCGGGAGCGACGCGATCGGCGGCAAGCAGGCGGTGCCGCGGCAAACCCACGCGACGACCTTGGCGCCTGGTGGGACCGCGCCCTTGTCGAGCGCCGCCGGCAGGTGGTCGATGCCGGCCACGTTAAAAATCCGCACGGACGGCCGATAGCGGCGTTCCAGCTCGCGCTGCCACGCCGCCGCTTCGGACGCGTCACCTTGAAGCAGCACAAACGCCGGTGGTCGCTCGAGATCGGCCAGCGCCACGAGCAACGTCGAGAATCCCGCCGGGGATTCGCTGAGCGCCGGCGCGAACAAACGCACCGCGCGCTCGGCGGCGGCGACGAAGCGCGGCTCCGCGCCCAGATGTCCGAATGCAATCAACGCCTGCGCCGCCACGCCGTTACCCGACGGGGTCGCATTGTCGTGGCCGGGCTTCGTCCGATGGATGAGTTTCTCGTGGTCATGGCTCGTGAAGAAGAATCCGCCGCGGTCGCGGTCCTCGAAGCGCTCGAGGAGCGCATTCCCAACCTCCTGCGCCCAGAGAAAATCATCAAAGCGAAACCGCG
>JBPCLS010000264.1:0-3035 GCA_051003055.1 Casimicrobiaceae bacterium | reverse complement strand
CGACGGCGACGCGGGTCAACGGCAATGGATGACACAGCGGAATCCAATCGGACGTTCGCTTGGCGGCCTGGATCGCCGCGATGCGTGCGACGCCGAGCACATCGCCCTTCTTGCTCGCGCCGCCGCGAATCAGTTCCAACGTGGCCGGCAACATACTTATCCGGCCGCCGGCGCGCGCGATACGTTTGGTCACGGCTTTCGCCGCGACGTCGACCATATGCGCCTGCCCCGCCGCGTCGAAGTGCGTAAAATGATGAGCGGCGTTTTCTGCGCTGTCCTCAGATGGCTCCTCAGGTGCAGCCGTGACGCTGCGGGTGGTGATGGACGCCGCAGCTGGACGTGCGCCGGTTTTCGCTGACCGCTTTTTCACCACGACAGCCACCTCTTGTTGAACTCATTCGGATGCCGGGAATCTTAGCATCACGATCTGACGCGCTTTTTCACCCTTTGGCCGCCTCCCACACTCCCCCTATCGTCGTCGCGCGAAATCCCATGCGTCACCGCAGGCGCAGCGTCGTTGCGATGGCCGTCGCGATCGCGCTCGCGGCGGCACCCGTTTGCGAGGCGCAACCGCTCGCCAGCACGGCCCCGTCCGCCTTGCCCGAGCTGGGCGACTCCTCGCAGGCCATCATGACCCCCACGCAGGAACGCAAGCTCGGCGAAGCGATTGTCCGGCAGATTCGCGCGAGCGGCGGCTATTTGAACGACCCCGAGGTCAGCGATTATTTGAACGAACTCGGCAACCGGCTGGTGACCGCATCGAAGGATGCCAACCAGGACTTCCTGTTCTTCGCCGTCCCCGATCCCCAGGTCAATGCCTTCGCACTCCCCGGCGGCTTCATCGGCGTGCATACCGGCCTTATCCTGCTCGCGCAATCCGAGGCTGAGCTTGCGAGCGTCCTCGCGCACGAGATTTCGCACGTGACGCAGCGGCATATCACGCGGATGATCGCCAATCAGCAGAATACGCTGCTGATGACGCTCGGGGGATTGGCGCTCGCCGTGCTCGCGGCACGCGCCGGCGGCAACAGCGGTGGGCAAGCGATAAATGCGGCGATCGCCGGCTCGCAGGCGTTGGCGGCGCAGGCGCAACTCAATTTCACGCGCGAGAACGAGTACGAAGCTGACCGTGTCGGGTTTCAGCGGTTGCTCGCCGGCGGTTTCGATCCTAGTGGAATGAGCACGTTCATGGAACGGCTGCAGCGTGCCCACCGGTTCGTCGAAGGCAATGCACCTTCCTACCTGCGTACGCATCCGATCACCTATGAACGGATTGCCGAAGCGCAAGCGCGCGCGCAGGGCTTGCCGTACAAGCAGGTACCCGATTCGCTCGAGTTTCATCTGGTCCGTGCGTTGCTCAAGAGCTACCAGGGCGAAGCGCGCGAACAGATTGCCGCGTTCGAGTCCGCGCTCGCCGAGAAAAAATACAACAGCGAGATCGCGACTCGCTACGGTCTGGTCGCGTCGTTGTTGCGCGCGAAGAATCTGCCGCGCGCCAAAGCCGAGCTCGTACGATTGGAGAAGATGGCGCCGCCCAATCCGATGATCGAGGCGATGGCCGGCAACGTCATGATGGGAGACGGCCAGCACGCGGCCGCCGCGCTGCGGTTCGAACGGGCCTTGCAGCGCTATCCGAACAAAATGCAACTTGTCTACGACTATCCGCAGGCCTTGCTGGAAGCGGGGCGCGCCGCCGACGCATCCGCGTTTGCCGAGCGCGAGCTGAAACGGTTTCCCGACGACGGTCTGCTGCACCAAATCGCTGCACGCTCGTACGCGGCGCAAAGCAAGCGGCTGAAACAGCACCAGCATCAGGGCGAGTTCTACGCGTGGCAGGGCAACCTGCGCCTCGCCATCGATCAGCTCGAATTGGCGGCCAAGGCGGGGGACGGCGATTTCTATCAAGCGTCCGTCGTCGAAACGCGTCTGCGCTCGCTCCGCCAAGAGCTTACCGAGCAGCAGCGCGCCGGCTTTGCGCAGCCGGGCTAGACGTTTGTGCGTCGCTTCCGCGCACCGCTGGTCATCCTCGCCGTCGTGGCGTTGGGCGCCGCCGGATGGTGGACGGCGTTCGGCAGCGGTAAGCGCGAACCGCAATACCGTGTCGCCAAGATCGAACGCGGCAATCTCACCTCGGTCGTGTCAGCGTCGGGGAGCTTAAGCGCCGTCACCACGGTTCTGGTGGGCTCGCAGATCTCGGGGCAGATCAAGGAACTCTTCGTCGACTTCAATACCGCGGTCAAGAAAAATCAATTGCTGGCGCGCATCGATCCGGAGACATTCGAGCTCAAGGTACGGCAAGCCGAAGCCGATTTGGAGGCCGCGCGGACCACGTTGCTCACACGGCAAAGCGACGTCAACGCGCAAAAATCGGGCGTTCTGCGCGCGCGCATCCAGCACGACGACGCCAGGCGCGATCTCGAGCGCAAGGAGTCTCTGTTCGGCAAGAATTTCATTTCCGGCACCGAGCGCGACAAGGCGTTTTTCAACGAGCAGGTGTTCGCCGAAGCCGTGCGCACCGCAGAAGCTCAGGTCAAGTCGGCGGAGGCGCAAGTGGCCAACGCGGCGGCCACGATCAAACAACGCGAGGCGGCGCTTGCCTCCTCGCGCACCGATCTCGCCAAGACGGCGATCGTCGCACCGGTCGATGGTGTTGTGATCTCGCGGCAAGTCGACGCCGGACAGACGGTTGCCGCGAGCCTTCACACGCCGACCTTGTTCACGATCGCCCAGGACCTGCGCGAAATGCAAGTCGACGTCGCCATCGACGAATCGGACGTCTGCAAAATCCGCCAAGAGCAGCCGGTGACATTCACCGTCGACGCATTCGCAGGCCGCACGTTCGAGGGTCGCGGCAAGCAAATCCGCAAGGCAGCGCAAACGGTACAGAACGTGGTTACGTATACGGTCGTCGTGGCCACGGTCAACCCCAACCTGTTGCTCGTACCCGGCATGACGGCGAACGTCCGCATCGTCGCTGACAGTCGCAACAACGTCCTCAAAGTTCCCAACGCCGCGCTGCGCTGGCGTCCGGCCGG
>JBPCLS010000263.1:0-3146 GCA_051003055.1 Casimicrobiaceae bacterium | reverse complement strand
GTCGTGGACGTCGGATATCACAAGATCGCCGTCACCGAAGCAAAGAAGCTGAGTGTCCCGCTGGTGGCCGTCGTGGATACCAACCATTCGCCGGAAGGCGTCGCGTACGTGATTCCGGGCAACGACGATTCGAGTCGGGCGATCCGGCTCTACGCCCGAGGTGTGGCGGACGCCATTCTCGAAGGCAAGAGCACGGTGATTCAGGAAATCGTGCAGGCTGGCGACGAATTCGTCGAAGAAGCAGACGAAGTGTCTGCTTAAGATTCCAGCACGAGGATTTTTTGACGGCGCCGTCGTTTGGTCCGAACGACGGTTTCTTGGCCCGAACGCGCGCCGCGGTCTACGAATATGGAGTATGCGAATGGCGGAAATCTCCGCAAGTAAGGTCATGGAACTGCGCAGCCTCACCGGGCTTGGAATGATGGAATGCAAGAAGGCATTGGTCGAAGCCGGCGGAGATATGGGGCGCGCCGAGGAGCTGTTGCGCATCAGAAGCGGGGCGAAGGCGTCCAAAGCCGCGAGCCGCGTGGCCGCGGAAGGCATCGTAGGCGCATATCTCGCACCCGATGCAAAATCAGCAGCGATGGTCGAAGTCAATTGCGAGACGGATTTTGTCTCGCGCAACGAGGATTTTGTCGCGTACGCCAAGGAGCTGGCACGCCTCGTAGCGGACATGAGTCCGCCGGATGTGCCTGCGCTGGCGGCGTTATCGCTGCGCGGCGGGACCGTGGAGTCGGCACGCCAGGCGCTGGTGCAAAAGTTGGGCGAGAACGTGTCGCTCCGGCGCTTTGCGCGGTTTAGCACTCCGGCACGACTGGTGCAATATTTGCACGGGGGCGGGCGCATCGGCGTCACGGTCGAGATCGACGGGGGCACCGAACAGGGCGGGCGCGATATCGCGATGCACATTGCGGCCTCCGTCGCGGCGGTGCGACCGGTCTGCGTCAACCGCAGCGACGTTCCTGCGGATCTGATCGAGCGTGAGCGGGCAATCTATACGGCGCAGGCAGCGGAATCCGGTAAGCCCGCGGATATCATCACGAAGATGGTGGAGGGCCGCGTCAAAAAGTTTCTCGCGGAAGTAACACTTCTGGGCCAGCCGTTTGTGAAGAATCCCGACCAGACGGTTGATCAGTATCTGCAGGGGATTGGCGCAACGGTGAAGGCGTTCGCTCTCTACGTTGTTGGCGAAGGCATCGAGAAAAGGAAAGACGATTTCGCAGCAGAAGTGGCGGCAATGGCAAAGGCCTGACGCTGCACATTGCGGCGAGCACGCCGCACGACTGACGGGTTGACGAGGAGACTGCATGAATCCGCCGAACGCCGCTTCGCTTGTCGCCGTCGCTGCGAACGTCACAGCGGCGAGCGTCCCTGCCAGCGCAGCGCCCGCGTACAAACGTATTCTGCTCAAGCTGTCGGGCGAGGCGCTGATGGGCGACAATCCCTACGGCATCAAACGCGAGACGATCGACCGGATCGTCGCGGAAATCGCCGATGTCGTACGCTTGGGTGTCGAAATTGCGATTGTTATCGGCGGCGGCAATATCTTTCGTGGAGTCGCGCCGGGCGCCGCCGGCATGGACCGTGCGACCGCCGATTACATGGGAATGCTCGCCACGCTGATGAACGCGCTCGCGCTGCAGGACGCATTGCGGCGTGCGGGAGTGGAATCGCGCGTGCAATCGGCGTTGCGCATCGATCAGGTTGCCGAGCCGTACATTCGCGGGCGTGCGTTGCGGCATCTCGAGGAACGCAAAGTCGTCATTTTCGCCGCGGGGACCGGCAATCCATTCTTCACTACCGATACCGCTGCGGCGCTGCGCGGGCGCGAGATGAACGTCGACATCGTGCTCAAAGCGACCAAGGTGGACGGCGTGTATACGTCCGATCCGCTGCTCGACGCGGGCGCCCGGCGCTATACGTCGGTGACTTTCGATGAGGTGATTGTCAAGAACCTCAAAGTGATGGATGCCACCGCGCTGGCGCTGTGCCGCGACCAGAGCATGCTGCTCAAGGTATTCTCGATTTTCGCGCCCGGCGCGCTGAAGCGCGTGGTCATGGGCGGCGACGAAGGCACGCTGGTCCATTGTTGAAAGCACGGACGACGCATGATCATCGACGTCAAGAGATCCGCCGAGCAGAAAATGGCCAAATCGGTCGAGGCGTTGAAGGCCGATCTCAGCAAAGTCCGTACGGGCCGCGCCCATACCGGCCTGCTCGACCACATCCAGGTGGATTATTACGGTTCCCCGATGCCCTTGACGCAGGTGAGCAACGTCACGTTGGCGGACGCGCGTACGATCGCCGTGCAGCCATGGGAAAAGAAAATGATTCCCGTTGTCGAGAAAGCAATTCGCGATGCCGATCTCGGGTTGAACCCGGCGACCTCCGGCGACATCGTGCGCGTGCCCATGCCGGCGCTGACCGAGGAGCGCCGCCGCGAATTGATCAAGGTCGTGCATAAGGAAGCCGAGAGCGCGCGCATCGCGGTTCGCAACGTCCGCCGCGACGCGAACGAGCACCTGAAACGGCTGATGAAGGACAAGGAGTGCTCGGAGGACGACGAGCGCCGCGCGCAGGAGGATGTGCAGAAATTGACCGACCGTTCCATCGCGGAGATCGACCGCATTCTGCAGACGAAGGAACACGATCTCATGGCGGTCTGACCCGCCCAACGAGAAACTCTCGCTCGCCGCATACCGATGCCGACTACACTGCTTTCAAAAAAGAACGTGCACGCGAGCACGACGCGCGACATCCCCGAACCGCGTAGCGTGCCGCGCCACGTGGCAATCATCATGGACGGCAACGGCCGCTGGGCGAAACAACGCCGGCTGCCGCGCGTTGCCGGCCATCGACGCGGCGTCGATGCCGTCCGCGCCGCCGTACGCGCCGCGATCGAGCGTGGCGTCGAATATCTGACGCTGTTCGCGTCTTCCAGCGAAAACTTGCGGCGTCCGGCGGAGGAGGTCTCGATCCTGATGGAGTTGTTTCTGCGTGCGCTGGAGCAGGAAGTCGTGAAGATGCACGAGAACGGAATCCGCTTCAAGGTCGTCGGGAATCTGTCGCCATTCGATCGGCGCATTCGCGAGCTCGTCGCCACCGGCCAAGCGATGACCGCGCGCAATACGCGGCTCACGCTTACC
>JBPCLS010000262.1:0-6531 GCA_051003055.1 Casimicrobiaceae bacterium | reverse complement strand
CGCTTGTCGGCCAATGCCTCGATCAGCGCTCGCGCGTTCCTGTTCGGCGCCATGATGTCGCGGGCGCCCAGGATGACGAGCGTCGGACAGTGCACCTCTGCTGCGGCATCGAGCCCGGTCGAGTAACCGTGGCAGGCCAAGAGATCGGCATGCAGGATACCGGGCCGCGTTCGCTCCAAGAGCCGTAGCGCGCTCCCGGTCATCCACATCCCCGGCACCTGATTGCCGCCCAACTGCTTTCCCGCGCTATACGACCAGCTATTGATCCATTCGAACGCCACATGATTGTCTTCTTGCGCCGCAGCGAGGAGTGCGTCGCTGACGGGCATCGGTACCGCAGGACCAACCAACGCGATCTTGCTTACGCGCTCCCGATGGCGCGCGGCGCACGCCAGGGTCGCGAGCGATCCCATCGAATGGCCGACGACGGCGGCGCGATCGACGTTCGCCGCGTCGAGCACTCGCGGAATCCAGTCTGCAATCGCCTCGATGCTGACAAGCGGCGCCCCGCCCGAGCGGCCGTGTGCCGGCAGATTCACCGCGAGCACATTTGAGCCATGATGCGCGAAGTAGCGCGACTGCAGCGCCCATACGCTATGGTCGTGGGCCGCACCATGGACGAAGACAACCGTCGGGAGCGCGGCGTCGAGCGCACGCGCGCCGGTGTAGGCGTAAACACCGGCGCCGTCAACCGTCAACAACATAGCGCGTGCGCTATCGGCATTCGATGAGCGCTCAAGCTTTCGCCGCCGCGTGCAGCGCCCGGCTCAAATCCTCGATCAGGTCGTCAGGGTCTTCAAGACCGACGGAGAGGCGGATCGTACCTTCGGTGATGCCGGCCTGCGCGAGATCCTGTGCGGACATCCGGAAGTGCGTGGTCGACGCCGGGTGGATGACCAGCGACTTGGCGTCGCCGACATTGGCGAGATGCGAGAAAACGTTGAGCGATTCGATGAACGTGCGGCCTTGGGCACGCGACGCCTTCAGGTTGAAGGAGAAGACCGCACCGCACCCGAGCGGCAGCAGACGTTGCGCCAGCGCATGGTCGGGATGATCCGGAAGCTCGGGATAGCCCACTGCCGCGACCAGCGAGTGGTCCGCCAGGAACGCCACGATTTTGCGCGTGTTGGCCACGTGTTTTTGCATGCGCAACGGCAGCGTCTCGATGCCTTGGAGAATCTGGAACGCCGTGAACGGGGACATGCACGCGCCAAAATCGCGGATGCCTTCGCGGCGTGCCCGCAGCAGAAACGCGCCGGTCGTCGATTCCTCGCTGAACACCATCTCGTGAAAGCCGTGGTACGGCTCGGTTAGAGTCGGGAATTTGTCGCGCGATGCATCGGCATTCCAATCGAATTTGCCTGAATCGACCAGGAGACCGCCGATCACAACGCCGTGCCCGGAGAGAAACTTGGTCGCCGAATGAAAAATCAAATCCGCTCCCTGCTCGAACGGACGGCTCAAATAAGGTGTTGTAAACGTCGCATCGACGAGCAACGGCAGTCCGTGTTCGTGCGCCAGGTCCGCGACCCGCGGAATATCGAGCACGTCGAGGCCGGGATTGCCGAGTGTTTCGCCGAACAGGAGCCGCGTGTTCGGGCGAATCGCCGCGCGCCAAGCGTCGAGGTCGCGCGGACTGACGAAGGTGGTCTCGACACCGAAGCGCGGCAACGTGTAGTCGAGCAGATTGTGCGAGCCGCCGTAGAGCGAGCGGGACGCGACGATATGCGCACCCGCGCCGATAAGCGTGACAATCGCGAGATGCAGCGCGGCTTGTCCGCTCGCCGTCCCGATTGCACCAACGCCGCCTTCCAACGCCGCGATCCGTTCCTCGAGGACCGCGACCGTCGGGTTGGAAATCCGCGAATAGACGTGCCCCGCTCGCTCCATGTTGAACAACGCCGCCGCATGATCGCTGTCCGGGAACACGAACGATGCGGTCTGATAGATCGGCGTCGCGCGCGCACCGGTCGCAGGATCGGGTCGGGCGCCGGCGTGCAGCGAGAGCGTATCGAAGCGATGCGTTTTGGGTTTGTTCATGGTCTGCGCAAGGAAGAACTGGCACCGATTCTAGGCGGATTTTAACGCTCCGTGCCATGCGCGATTCCGGGCGCTCCAACGCATGAGCAACGGCGTAAACTCCGCGGCATGATCAAGCACCCGTCGTCCCAAATCGATTTGAAAACGGCATTGCCCGACCCTCTGCGCCGGGCGCCGGGAGGTACGGCGGAACGCGGTCGCGGCGCGACGTTCAATCCGGCGAACCGGTTTCGCCGCGAAGATCGCGAAGCCTACGACGACGGCTGGCACGGTGCCGAGACAGGCGCAGCGGATGTCGCACCGCAAGGGGTCACACCACCAGGCGCGCTGCCGCTCAAGACAACAGTTACGATCCAGCGCGCACGAACGATCATTGCGCGCAACGATTCGCCGGATATTCCGTTTACGCAGTCGATCAATCCATACCAGGGCTGCGAGCATGGTTGCGTCTACTGCTATGCGCGGCCATCGCACGCGTATCTCGATTTGTCCCCTGGACTCGAGTTCGAGACCAAGCTCTTTGCCAAGCCGAACGCCGCGGCGCTGCTGCGTGCGGAGCTGGCCAAACCCGGCTATCGCTGCGATCCCATTGCCTTGGGCACCAACACCGATCCCTACCAACCCATCGAGCGCGAGTGGAAGATCACCCGGCAAATACTTGAAGTCCTCGCCGAGCACGAGCATCCATTTTCGATCGTGACCAAATCAGCGCTGATCGAGCGCGATCTCGACCTGATTGCACGCATGGCGGCCAAGAACATGGCACGCGTGTATTTCTCGATCACCACACTCGACCGGAACATCGCGCGCACGCTGGAACCGCGTGCCGCGGCGCCACACCGGCGGTTGCAAGCCGTGAAGACGCTGAGCGCCGCCGGAATTCCGGTCGGTGTGCTGACCGCGCCGATCATCCCGCAGTTGACCGACAAAGATCTGGAGGCGATTCTCGCAGCCGCCGCCGCGAATGGGGCGCGATTCGCGGGTTGGATCATGCTGCGTTTGCCGCGCGAAGTCGCGCCGTTATTCCGCGCGTGGCTGGACGAGCACTATCCGCTGCGCGCGGCGCACGTCATGAGCCTGCTGCAGCAAATCCGTGGCGGACGCGACAACGACCCGAATTTCGGATCGCGGATGCGCGGAGCCGGAGAGTTCGCGGAATTGATCGCGAAGCGTTTCGCTCTCGCGTGCCAGCGGTTCGGACTGAACCGCGAACGCGCGCCACTCGACACTTCGCAGTTTCGGTCGCCTGCCGACACAAGCACGGCAGCGGTGGTCGCACGCGACGATCGACCCCAACTCGATCTCTTCTAATGACAGGGAGAATCATCATGCCAGTGTTCAATCATTTCGCCGTCGTTGTGTCGGCGCTCATTTTTTTCACCATCGGCGCGGGGTGGTACAACGCGTTCGCTACGCCCTGGCTCGCCGGCATCGGCAAGACGATGGAGGACATGACGCGTCAGAACGGCGGCTCGCCGCTGCCGTATATCGTTGGCTTTATCGCGATTCTCGTGATGTGCTACACCTTGGCATGGCTCATCGGACGCCTCGGGGCGCAATCGGCGGGTGCCGGGGCGAGGACGGGCGCCGCCGTGGCGCTCGGCTTTATCGCCGCGATGCTCGCGCTCAACTACGGCTTCGAGGCGCGCAGCATCACGTTGTGGCTGATCAACGCCGGGTATGCGCTGGTCGGCCTGGTCATAGCAGGGGCGATCATCGGCGGATGGAAACGCAAGATGCCCGCTGCATCCGCCGCTTAACGTAGCTAAGGCCGAACGCGGTCACCGAGCGGCGCGCCGGGTGTTACACCGGCGCAGCCTACTTCCACAAGTCGACGCGCTCGCCGCGCGCGCGCAAGTTCTCGGCACGGGCCTGAATGAATCGCTGAAACGATAGCTCCGTCGTGTAAGCGCCGCTCGCCACGTAGTCTAACGACGAGGCGAGATGGAACGGCCGCAGATAGGCGTCGATCCGGAACACCTCAACGCCTCGCATATCGAAGAAGACCAACGTGGGCGTGTAGGCCACGCGCAGATCGTGCGCCAACGCGCCGGCAGTCGTCGTGCGTCCGTCCGGCGCCGTGAGCGGGGTGGGCGAGCCCAGCGCGAACTGCACGACGTCGAATCGCGCGAGCAGTGCGGCCACTTCGGACCGCGCAAATCCTTCGCGGTGCATCTCGTCGCAAGCAGCACAGTACGCTGCTTCGAATAGAGCCAAGAGCGGCTTGCCGCCGGGTGTGCGGCGCAGGTCATGCGGCGCCTTCTGGAAGAACGGCTGCGGATGCAGACGGGCGCTTGCCGCGTCCTTCGCGGTCCTGGCGAGAAAGTTGGCGAGCGGCTCCTGGTGCTCCTTCTTCGCGGCGACGTAATCGAGTACCGCCGCGAAGCGATTCGGCGGATAGTAACCATTCAACCGCACGATGACGTCGCCCTTTTCGTCGAAGAACAGCAAGGTGGGCGTAAATTGAACCTGGAGCGTACGGCCGAGATCCTTTTCGCGCATCGTCCGCCCATCGAGCCACGTCACCTCGCGATCGCCCTACAAGTTAAGAGCGACCGCGACAAAATGCCGGCGCGTCTTGTCCACAATCGCGCGCTGGGAAAAGTTCGTCAGCATGAGCTTTTGGCAGTATGGGCAGCCATCCTGACCGAAATAGATCAGCAACCTGCGCCCGTCGCGCGCCGCGTCGCGATCCTGGCGCGCGCCAGGCGAGGCGATTCTAAGCCCGGTGGACGTTGAAGTCACCGCTGTGATATAGATGATATGGGACAGTGAATTAAAACGTCTCCCGAAACGGGCATCCTTGCGGCAAATCGCAGCTTGGGCCGCCGTCGCCCGCGATGACCCAACCCGGAAGGAACGTCGATGTCGGCGTCGCTCGCACGCTATCCGGATCTCGCTGGCCGCACGGTGTTTGTGTCGGGTGGCGGGTCGGGCATCGGTGCCGCGTTCGTGCGCGCGTTTGCGGGGCAGGGCGCGCGCGTCGCGTTCATCGACATCGCCGACGCGCCCGCACGCGCGCTCGCGGCCGAGCTGGGCGAGCACGTGCGCTACTGGCACTGCGACGTTCGCGACATTGCCGCGTTGCAGGCGACGATCGCCGACGCCAGCCGCTTGCTCGGACCGGTCACGGTCCTGGTCAACAACGCCGCGCGCGACGATCGCCACCGGCTGGAAGACGTGACCGTCGCGTACTGGGACGACAACCTGGCGGTGAACCTGCGCCACCAATTGTTCGCCACGCAGGCGGTCGCCCCGATGATGGCCGAGGCTGCCGGCGGCGCGGTGATCATGCTGGGCTCGATCTCCTGGATGCGGGGACGGCCGGCGATGGTCGGCTATACGTCGTCGAAGGCCGCGATCCACGGCATGACGCGCGTGCTCGCACGCGAGCTCGGCGGACGCGGCATCCGCGTGAACGCGATCGTGCCCGGCGCGATCGCGACCGCGCGCCAGAAGGCGCTGTGGACCACGCCCGAGGCGGAACGCGAGTTCCTCGAGCAGCAATGCTTGAAGTTCCGGCTTTCCGAAGACGATGTCGCGCGCACCGCGCTGTTCCTCGCTTCCAACGAGGCACGGGCGATCACAGGTCACGCGCTGGTCGTCGACGGCGGGCTCGCGCAGACCTCCGCCGTTTCCTGACGCCCGGGCAACTCACTTACGCTCGCGGCCGATATGCGCCATGCCCCTTGGTTCGATCCGGAGAGCGGCGTAGCGATACGCTGACTGAGGAGCGTTGTGTCTCCGACCGTCGTCTGCGTTGGTCATGCCGCGCTCGATCACGTTTATCGCATCGACGCCTTCCCGGTCGCGCCGACCAAGGTCCGAGCGCAAGCGTTCACGATCGCCGGCGGCGGCATCGCCGCCAACGCCGCATGTGCGATCGCACGGCTTGGTGGCCGCGCGTTGTTTTGCGGTCCCGTCGGCGACGATGAATTCGGCCGGCAGGTCAGCATGGGGCTGGCCGCGGCCGGCGTCGACGCGCGCTTTTGTGCGTCCGTTCCGGGCACGCGAACATCACACTCGGCCGTGATCGTCGACGCGATTGGCGAGCGACTCATCGTCAATGACCGCGGCAGCGCGCTCGAGGCGCCCGCATCGCTGTTGCCGCTCGACCGCATCGACGCAGCGGCAATACTCGTTGACCCGCGCTGGCGGCATGGCGCCACGGCAATACTTGATTGGGCACGAGCGCGAAACATCCCCACGGTGCTCGATGCCGAAATTGGGGACCACGACACGGTCATGTTGCTCGTCCCGAAAGCTGCGCACGTCGTGTTCTCCGAACCAGGGTTCGCGCAATGGGCTGGGCGCCCGATCGATGCTCCCGGAGCCGTTGAGCAGCTGCGGGAGCTGATCGATGCTGGCGCCACCCTTGCGGCGGTCACGCTTGGCCCGCGCGGCGGCTGTTACGCGACACGCGACGGTTTGCGCACGTTCGCGGCGTTTCCGGTGGCGGCGGTCGAAACGCTTGCAGCGGGCGACGTCTTC
>JBPCLS010000261.1:0-2933 GCA_051003055.1 Casimicrobiaceae bacterium | reverse complement strand
CGCTCTACCTCGAACTGCAGGATCTGTCGTTCAAGCACTTATATCCGTTGCGGTACCGGATCCTCGCCAACGCGATCAAAGCCGCACGCGGCAATCGCCGCGAGATCATGAACCGGCTGCTCGAAGTCATCCGCGACGGCTTCGCCAAGGCCGACTTGGTGGCCGCGGTCATCGGCCGCGAGAAAACGATCTACTCGGTGTACAAGAAGATGCGCGAGAAGCACTACACGTTCTCGCAGGTGTTCGATATCTATGGCGTACGAATTCTGGTCGCGGACCAGACGGCGTGCTACGCCGCACTCGGCGTTCTCCACCAGCTCTACAAGCCGATTCCCGGCAAGTTCAAGGACTACGTCGCCATTCCCAAAGGCAACGGCTACCAGTCGCTGCATACGACGCTCTTCGGGCCTTTCGGCACACCGCTCGAAGCGCAACTGCGAACCCACGACATGCACCGGGTGGCGGAGGCAGGTGTAGCGGCGCACTGGCTGTACAAATCGGGGAGCGCGCTGGATCTGGCACAAGCGCAGCGGGACACGTCGCGGTGGCTGCAAAGCCTGCTCGAAATCCAATCCGAGTCCGGAGATTCGAAGGAGTTTTTGGAGCACATCAAAGGGGACCTTTTCCCCGACGAAATCTATGTGTTCACGCCCAAAGGCAAGATCATGGCGCTTCCCCGCGGCGCTACGGCGGTGGACTTTGCGTACGGCGTCCACACGGACATCGGCCACCACTGCGTGGCGACGCGCATCAATTACGAGTTGCTGCCGCTGCGCACCGAACTGAAAAACGGCGACCACGTGGAAATCCTGACCGCGCCCACGGCGCGCCCGAATCCATCGTGGTTATCGTTTGTCGCTACCGGAAAGGCGCGCTCCAGGATTCGCCACTACTTGAAGGGATTGCAGCAAAAAGAATCCGCCATACTCGGCGAACGGCTGCTGAATCAGGCGCTGGCGACGTTCAACGTGGAGCCGGAAGGAATCATGTGGGATCGCTGGGAAGCGCTGGCGAACGAATACGGCGCCAAGAGCCAGCTCGAAGTGCTCGCCGATATCGGGCTGGGTAAGCGGCTATCGTTCGTCGTCGCGCAAGCGCTTACCAAGGCCGCCAACAAAGCCGATGTACCGCACAAGGATGCGGCCGGAACGAAGCCGGGTTCGCTGACCTTGCGCGGTGTGGAGGGGGTGGCCATTCAGTACGCCAAATGCTGCCGGCCGGTTCCCGGCGACACCGTCGTTGGCCAGTTCCGCCGCGGGCAAGGCCTACTGGTGCACATTCGCTCCTGCGCTACCTTGAAAAAGCAGCGCTTCGATTCCAGCGAAATCGTCGACGTCGAATGGGCGCCCGACGTGGAAGGCGTGTTCGAGACCGGCGTTCGGCTGCTGATCTCCGACCGCCGCGGCTTGCTGGCCGATCTGGCGACGGCCATCGGCGACGCCGACGCCAACATCGACACTGTCTCGCTGGAGCGTCCGGACGGCGGCGACGTGCTCGCGATGTTTTTCGGGGTGCAGGTACGCGACCGGCGCCATCTCGCGCGGATCATGCGTGCGTTAAAGCGCGTGCCGGACGTTAAAAGAGTGCAGCGCACGCGCACCTGAGGAATTCTTTTTCCGTCACCACGAAGCGTCGCGATCCGGGGTCGCGCTGATCTTGTGGACCGCGAGGTCAGTGCCCTGCCATTCCTCTTCGGGATCAAGGCGCAGCCCGACCGTTGCCTTCAGCGCACCGTACACGATGGCGCCGCCCGCAAGCGCGATCGCGACCCCCAGCGCCGTGCCGGCAAGCTGCGATCCGACCGCGACACCACCCATACCCCCAAGAGCCTCCGCGCCGAAGATGCCGGCGGCAATGCCTCCCCACGCGCCGCATATCCCATGCAGCGGCCACACGCCGAGCACGTCGTCGATCTTCCAGCGGTTCTGCGTCAAGGTGAACATATAGACGAATAGCGCGCCCGCCACTGTACCGGTCGCGAGTGCGCCGAGCGGATGCATGACATCGGAGCCCGCGCATATCGCGACCAGTCCGGCCAGCGGACCGTTGTGCACGAAGCCCGGGTCGTTGCGGCCCGCGACCCATGCGGCGATCGTGCCTCCGGCCATCGCCAGCAGCGAGTTCATCGCGACGAGCCCCGAGATCTTGTCGATCGTCTGCGCCGACATCACGTTGAAGCCGAACCAGCCCACCGAGAGCATCCACGCGCCGAGCGCCAGAAACGGGATCGACGACGGCGGATGCGCGGAAATGCCGCCGCTCGCCGAGTAACGGCCGCGCCGCGCGCCCAGCATGAGAACAGCGACCAGCGCAACCCATCCCCCGACCGCGTGCACGACGACGCTGCCGGCAAAATCGTGAAACTCGGAGCCAAACGTGCTTTTAAGCCAAGCCTGGACGCCGTAGTGCTGGTTCCACGCAATGCCCTCGAAGAACGGATAAACGAAGCCGACCAGCAGGAACGTCGCCGCCACTTGCGGATTGAATTTCGCGCGCTCGGCGATGCCGCCTGAAACAATCGCAGGAATCGCCGCAGCGAACGTCAAGAGGAAGAAGAACTTCACCAGCTCATAACCGTTTTTCTCCGCCAAGGACTGCGCGCCGGCGAAGAAATTCACGCCATACGCGATCGCGTAGCCAATGAAGAAATAGGCGATCGTCGAAACGCTGAAATCGACAAGGATCTTGACGAGCGCGTTGACCTGGTTTTTCTTGCGGACGGTGCCAAGCTCGAGAAACGCGAAACCCGCGTGCATGGCCAGCACCATGATCGCCCCGAGCAGGATGAAGAGCGTGTCGCTGCCGGCTTTCAACGTATCCATAGCCCTCCCCGAGCAAAGCAATCAGACATCACGGTGTGTTACCAATAATCGGCGACCCAAAATCGCGACCCAAAAGAACGGGCCGCACAGTCAACCACTGCGCGGCCCGCC
>JBPCLS010000260.1:0-3075 GCA_051003055.1 Casimicrobiaceae bacterium | reverse complement strand
CGCCGCAGATAGTCGAGCGCGTTGCGCACTAGGTTCAAGCCGCCTTCGAGCGCACGGTCGACCCGTACGTCGAACCAGATTTCGATGCTGCAGCCGATGAACTGCACCGATACCGCGTAGACGAGCGCGCCGGGAAGCACCGCGACCAGCGCGAACAGAAAAACCAGACGGACCGCGAGTCGCGAACCGAAGACACCCGAGCGCAGATTGCGGCGCAGTTGCCACAACTGCCAGCCAACCACGAGCATCAGTAGCCCGACGAGCAAGCCGTTCAGCAGCACCAGCGTGTCGTAGCCCTGCGCGAACATCGTGTTGTTGGAGGTCGCCGTTGCCAGCAGAAACAGGGCGATCGTCGCGAGCGAGGCGGAGACGAGCAACAACCAGCGCAACGCGCGCCTGCCGGGAAGCGCGCTCACGGCGTGAAGCTCCAGCGGTACCACTCGGACGAGAGCGTCCACTCGCGTGACGCAAGCGCGTCGAGCTGAAACGGTTTCGGCAACAGGTTGACGTCAAGGCGCAGCCGCACAAACGCGGCGTAGCGAATCCCCTTGACGAGCGCATCGGCACGCGCGACCGGTCGCGACGTGACGCGGCCGATATAGCGCTCGACTTCCGGCAACGAAGGAAACGTCAGCGCCAGAAGCCCGCTCGCCACCCGATACTGCCGGGTCAGCGCGTTGTACGAGACGCGATGCGTGATCGATGTACCCGCGACAACGGCATCGAACCAATACCACCGGTTGCGCGTCAATTCGAACTCGAGCACGAAGTAGAGAGGAACCCCGTTTTGCAGCGCTTCTTCCAAGGTCGGGTTCAACGCCAAATCGAATTCGGCTGAAAGCAGCACCTCGCCTTCCTCGACTCTGAGGTCAGCTTCGTTAACCGGGATGTTGTCGGCTACAACCGGCGAAGTGAATGCGAATCCCATTGCAGCGATGACCAGCACCCGCGCGAGGCGGCGCAGGCGCGAGGGCGCGTCCTCGTGCAGCGCGCGCGCAGGGTATTGAAACGGCATGCCGTCGGCGATCATCTAGAGCTTGTCGGCGGCGGAAGCGGCAGGGTGCCGCCTGATAAGGACGCTAGGCAAGGAAGGGGATCCCGTCAACCCTTGCGAAGCAGTGCGTAGAAGAAACCGTCCTGATTGTGGCTCGCCCCTCTCAAGGAAGGCAAGAGTTGCCCGCCGTCCCTGGCAACTTCGGGTGGCAACGTGATGGTTTCGCGCAACGCGTCCGGACGCTCGGCGAGAAATTCGGCGATCCGCCGTTCGTTTTCCTCGGCAAACACCGAGCACGTCGAATAAAGAAGCTTGCCGCCCCGGGCAAGCACCCCCCAGAGCGCTGAAAGAATCCGCTGCTGCTGTCGTGCGAACGTCGCGATGTCGGTCTTGCGCCGCAACCATTTGGCGTCGGGATGACGGCGCACGACGCCCGACGCCGTACACGGTACATCGACCAGAATCCGGTCGAAGCAACACCCGTCCCACCAAGCTGCGGGGTCGCCGGCGTCGCCCTGCAGCGCGTGCAGCGACGCCCGGTCGAGCCGTAACCTTTTCTGGTTCTCGCAAAGCCGACCGAGCCGCGTCGCGTCATTGTCCAGCGCGGTGAGATCAAGCGCCGCGGTTTCGAGCAGATGCGTCGTCTTGCCCCCGGGCGCGGCACATGCGTCCAGCACACGCATGTCGGCGTGGACATCGAGCAACGGCCCTGCAAGCTGCGCGCCCAGATCCTGAACGGAAAAGAGCCCTTCTGCGTACCCAGGCAGCGAAGGGACCGGGTGCGGCGGATCGACAATGATCCCGAAATCGCCGGCTCGTACCGCGGTGATGTCGGCTTCGCTCCATCGTTTGAGCAGCGCGGCACGCGTTGTCAGCCGCAGGTTGACCCGCACGGTGAGCGGCGGGCGTTCGTTGCCTGCCGCAAGGATCTGCTGCCAATACTGCGGATGATCCGCTTCGACGCGGCCGATCCACCAGCGTGGATACGACCACTGCGCCACCCGGCTTGCTGCCGTGACGTTGACGTTGAGCGCTTCGCGTTCCCGCAGATAACGCCGCAGCATCGCATTGACGAGCGGCTTTGCCTGCGGCCGCGCGATGAGCGCCGCCGCGTCGACCGCGCGGTCGACGATGGCAAACGCGGGTGCATGCGTGTGATCGATCTGGTAGATCGCTACGGCGATCAATGCGGCGAGCGCCGGATCGGACACCGGTTTCGACGCGAGCGCTCTGGTCAACGCGTCGAGCCGGCCCCAATGGCGCAAGACGCCGTACGCGAGTTCTTGCACCAGTGCGCGCCCGCGCGTCGGCGCCCCATCGTCCACGGCCGCCAGCGCGGCGGACAACGTCTGGCCGGCGAACACGCGGCGAATGGCGAGTGCAGCCTGCTGCTGTTCGTACTGCATCGCCCGTCACGTCGAAGGAGCGAGAGTGCCGAACGCCGCCCCCGGTTCGACTCTTCGTCCTGCCATGAACGCACGCGCCGGCATCCACGATCCGCCCGCGGGTTGTAATCCGCTGATGCGCAACGCGTCCTCGCCGCAGGCAACCAGAATGCCGTCAGCGGCGACGTCGAGCACATCACCTGCTCGTGCTTCTGCCCGCCGCGCGACCGGGGGGCCTACCCGGATCTTCACCGATACATCGCCGAAGCTCGTCCGCGCGCCGGGATGCGGGTCGAACGCCCGAACCAGCCGATCGATGTCCACGGCGGACCGGCCCCAGTCGATCTCCGCCTCGGCGCGCCGGATTTTGTGCGCGTAGGTCGCGCCGGCGACAGGTTGCGGCGTCAAAGGCAGGCTTCCGTCGCGCGCGAGTTGCCGCAGCACGTTGACGATGGCGAGCGCGCCAGCGCTTGCCAGCTTGTCGTGCAATGTTCCGGCCGTTTCGCGCGCGGCGATTGGCACGGTCACAGCGGCGATCATCGGCCCGGTATCGAGCCCGGCGTCCATCTGCATGATCGTAATATCCGTCGCGTTGTCGTCGGCCTCGATCGCGCGTTCGATCGGCGCGGCGCCCCGCCACCGCGGGAGCCTGGACGCATGGATATTGAGGCAGCCATGCCGGGGCCAGGCAAGGAC
>JBPCLS010000259.1:0-2860 GCA_051003055.1 Casimicrobiaceae bacterium | reverse complement strand
ACGCGCGACGATCCGCCACCGTCAGATCACCGCGGCTCTGAAGCTCCGCGAACAGCGCCAGTTCGCGGCCTCCCGCCGTCGCCCATGCGAACTCGCCTTTCGCCATGGCCCGCTGCGGATCGCGAATGATTTCGCGGAATTCGCGCTCGGTGATCCGGTCGCGGGTTGGCAACTCGCTGGCAATCGTCTGCGCGAGTCGCACGTTGCCGGCTTCGGATGCAAGCCGCAAGCACGCGCGACGATCCGCCACCGTCAGATCACCGCGGCTCTGAAGCTCCGCGAACAGCGGTTCGCATGCCTCCGGTGTCGCCTGGCCGGTGAACCAGAGCGCACGCGCAGCACCAAGTTCACTTGCGCCATCGCGCTGCCGGCGGTACTGGATGCCGTAGCAGGCGAGCTCGGTATCTTCCCCGGGCGACGGTGAATAGTCGCGTGCAAACCCATTCCAGTCGCCGCGTTTGGCGAGCATTTTCAACCAGTCGCCACGCAGGCGCTCGGCAAGTGGCGTGTCAGGATGGCGGTCGACATAGGCACGAACGCTGTCGTGAGTTGCTTCGTCGAGTGAGAGCTTCAACTGCCAGTACGCGACGTACGGCGCGAGAACGTGTCCGCTGAGCTTCGGCGCGAGTGCGTGCAGCCTCCCCCGGTCCGCACGCTCGAACACCGCCTTTGCGGCCAGAAAATCCGCATCGGATTGGGCGAGGACCGCTGCACCGGGCCACACCAGGGCGGCCAGGAGCGCAATAGCGTGGCGATACACGGAAATTGTGGACTGGGGCATCGGATCCTAAGATTCGGATAAGCAAACTTGGGAAGACAAGGGTAACGCAAACATCGTTCCAGACTCGCTGAACCCATACCAAAATAGACGAGATAACGGCGGAGGTTCTTGTTAAAATTCGGTCGATTCCCACTCATTTTCCTTCGACGCGCCACAACAATAAGGGGGACGAATGGCACTACGCAAGGCAGCGCCGTTGGTCGGAGTGGTCATGGGCAGCGACAGCGACTGGGAAATCCTGCGCCACGCCGTCATGCAGCTCGACGCGTTCGGCATACCCAACGAACCCCGCGTCGTATCGGCGCATCGAATGCCCGACGACATGTTCGAATACGCCGAAGATGCTGGACCGCGCGGACTGCGCGCGATCATCGCCGGCGCCGGTGGCGCCGCTCATCTGCCCGGCATGCTTGCGGCAAAGACCATCGTCCCCGTATTGGCCGTTCCGATGCCGTCAAAATACTTGCGCGGCGAAGATTCGCTGCTCTCCATTGTCCAGATGCCCAAGGGCGTGCCAGTCGCCACGTTCGCCATCGGCGAGGCGGGAGCCGCCAACGCTGCGCTGTTCGCAGTCGCACTGATCGCCGCGACCGATCCCGCAATGGCCAAGAAGCTGGGGGCGTTTCGCCTGAAGCAGACCAGCACTGCGCGCATGATGCGGGTGCCACCGGACGGCGCCAAACCCTCCGGGTAGTCGCTTATGGCCGACTCGATTCCGCCCGGCAGTTGGCTCGGCTTGCTGGGCGGCGGCCAATTGGGCCGCATGTTCTGCATGGCCGCGCAAAGCCTGGGCTACAAGGTTGCCGTGCTCGACCCGGGGTCGGCAAGTCCCGCGGGCACGGTTGCCGACCGGCATATAGCGGCTGATTATCTGCATCCGGCTGCGCTCGCGGAACTCGCCGCGCTCGTTGCCGCCGCGACGACCGAGTTCGAAAACGTTCCGGCGGCGGCGCTCGAATTTCTCTCGCGAACGGCGCGCGTTACACCCGCCGCGGCAAGTGTTGCCATCGCGCAGGATCGAATCAGCGAAAAGATGTTCTTGTCCGGGCACGGCTTCTCGGTCACGCCGTTCGTCATCCTGCGCACCGACGCCGACGCACGCAACGCGGGTTCCGGCTTTTTTCCCGGCGTCGTCAAGACCGCGCGTTTCGGCTACGACGGCAAGGGGCAGATCGCTTGCGAGCAACCGGCCGACGCGGTGGCCGCGCTCAAAGCCTTGGGCGGCCCCTGCGTCCTGGAGCTATGGGTACCGCTGGCTATCGAGATTTCGGTCATCGTCGCCCGCAACGAGAGCGGGGAAACCGCGTCCTGGCCGGTGGCGGAAAATCGGCATCGCGGCGGTATCCTCGACGTGTCGATCGCGCCCGCGCGGCTGTCGCCTTCGCTAAGCGCGCACGCCTGCGACCTTGCGACGCGTATCGCCACGGCGCTCGATTACCGCGGCGTTCTGTGCGTCGAAATGTTCGTCGGCGAGGACGATGCGCTGCTCGTCAACGAGATCGCGCCGCGGCCGCACAACAGCGGCCACTATACGATCGATGCGTGCGTCACATCGCAATTCGAACAGCAGGTGCGCGTGCTCGCGGACCTGCCGCTGGGAGACACCCGGCAACATACGCCGGCGGTCATGGTGAACCTGCTAGGCGATATCTGGTTCGCCGACCCGGACGCGAAAATGGCACGCGAACCGCCGTGGCGCGACGTATTGTGCCAACCGCAGGCAAAGCTCCATCTCTACGGCAAGGCCGAGCCGCGGCGCAAACGCAAGATGGGCCACGTCACGTGCCTGGGCGCGACGCTCGCCGACGCCCTCGCCACGGCGCGCGAAGTCAGGCGGTCACTCGGTATCGGCGACGCGGAATGGCTTTGACCGATAGCCGCGATCAGGATTTCTTCGCCGGACTGGCCGCAGCCTTGGACGCGGAACGCTTCGCGCCGACCGGCAACGACGCTACGCGGGCAAATTCCGGGTCTGACCACTGACAGCCTGCAGCGAGGAAATCCGCCGCCATCTGCGTTGCGTCGAAGCCCCAGAAAATCTCGTCGCCGATGACGAGTGTCGGCACGCCGAATACGCCC
>JBPCLS010000258.1:0-5946 GCA_051003055.1 Casimicrobiaceae bacterium | reverse complement strand
CCGCTCGCGCGGCAATCAAGTTCGTCGTCGACGACGCGTGGATCGGCGTAGGCTCCGGATCGACTGCTGATTGCTTCATCGATGAGCTGGCCAGGATCAAGCATCGGATCAAGGGTGCCGTGGCGAGCTCGGTCAAGACCGCCGCGCGCCTGAAAGCTCACCGCATCGACGTCGAGGAATTGAACGACGTCGACGACCTTCCGGTCTACGTCGATGGCGCGGACGAGGTCACCGAGCACGGCGCGATGATCAAGGGCGGCGGGGGTGCTCTCACGCGCGAGAAAATCGTCGCCGCGGTCGCGCGCAAGTTTGTCTGTATCGTCGACCAATCCAAACTGATTCCGGTGCTGGGCAGGTTTCCCTTGCCCGTCGAAGTGATCCCGATGGCGCGCAGCTACGTCGCGCGCGAACTCGTCGCACTGGGCGGACGTCCGGCGTTGCGCATGGGCTTCACGACCGACAACGGCAACGCGATCCTCGATGTATCCGGTCTGTCGATGCTCGATCCGGTCGAACTGGAGGCAAGGCTCAACCAGATTGTCGGTGTCGTTACGGTCGGGCTCTTTGCCCTTCGCGGCGCCGACGTGATCCTGATCGGTAGGGACGACGGTGTGAAAACGGTTTCGCTGAAACGCTGATTGCCGCATCGTGGCGCGGAGAGGCCGACCCTGCGGGCCCTCCTCGGCCTGACGGCCTCGGCCCCCGCGCTCACTCGCCGCGCTACAATCACCCCATGACCAACCTCAACATTCCCGGGTTAGACGCGGTCGCCGACGTCGCGAATTACATGCGAGCGGTGGGCGCGGCTGCGCGGGAGGCAGCGCGGGAGTTGGCGCGCGCCGATACTTGCGCCAAGAACAGCGCGCTGCACGCGATGGGCGTAGCACTCCGTCGCGACGAAGGCCTGCTGCTTTCGGCCAACATGCAGGATATTGGCGCAGCCAAAGAGGCGGGCTACGACGCGGCATTCATCGACCGGCTGACGTTGACCGCCCAATCAATCCAGGCCATGGCCGCCGGACTCGACCAGATCGCCGCGCTACCCGATCCGGTGGGCGAAATCACCGATCTCAAGTTCCGGCCATCCGGCATTCAGGTTGGCAAAATGCGCGTGCCGTTGGGGGTCGTCGGCATCGTCTATGAATCGCGGCCGAACGTGACCGCCGACGCGGCGGGTCTATGCCTCAAATCCGGGAATGCGACGATCCTGCGCGGCGGTTCGGAAGCGATTCGCAGCAACCACGCGATTGCCGCGTGTGTGCATCAAGGCTTGCGCAACGCCGGTCTGCCGCAACACGCGGTCCAGGTGGTGGCGACGACGGACCGGGCCGCCGTGGGTCACTTGCTGGCCGCGACCGAGCACGTCGACGTCATTGTCCCGCGAGGCGGCAAGAGCCTGATCGAGCGAATCGTCCAGGACGCAAAGGTTCCGGTCATCACGCATCTGGACGGCGTGTGCCATGTGTTCATCGATGCATCCGCCGACATCGAGCAGGCGACCCGCATCGCCGACAATGCAAAAACCCAGCGCTACTCGCTGTGCAACACGATGGAGACGTTGCTCGTTCACGCGGATATCGCGCCGCGAGTTCTTCCTTCGCTCGCGGCCATCTACTCGAGCAAAGGCGTCGCACTGCGCGGCTGCGAACAATCCCGGGCGCTGGTTCCCTCGATGGAAGCGGCGAATGAAGACGACTGGTATGCGGAATACTTGGCGCCGATCCTCGCCGTGCGAATCGTCGATTCGCTCGGCGCTGCGATGGCGCATATCGCCCGGTATGGATCGCAGCATACCGATGCAATCGTCACCCAAAACCACGCGCATGCGATGCGCTTCCTGCGCGAAGTCGATTCGAGCTCAGTCATGGTGAATGCATCAACGCGACTGGCGGACGGATTCGAATACGGGTTGGGCGCCGAGATCGGCATTTCCACCAACAAGTTGCATGCGCGCGGACCCGTGGGCCTTGAGGGCCTGACGAGCCAGAAGTGGATCGTGCTCGGCACCGGTCAGATTCGCGTCTGACAGGGTGTTGGTTAGTCCCAGTCAGCGTTAACGGCACGCGCTGTTCATACCGACTTTTTTAGCGGCGACTCTTCAGAACATTCCACCATGTCGTCATCGGTATCGATTTCCATCGCCACCAATAGTGCGATTGCGACCGCGAAGGGTTTTGGCTGGTTCGTGACGGGATCCCCGACACTATTCGCCGAAACGGTCCACTCGCTCGCCGACGTTGGCAATCAAATCCTGCTCAAAGTCGGTGAAGTGCGCGGGAAGGGCGGCCCCGATCATCTGCATCCGTTCGGCCGCGGCCAGGAAAAATTCTTCTGGGCGTTGGTCTCGGCGGTCAGCGTGTTCTTCATCGGTTGCGGTATCAATCTCTATCACGGCATTCATTCGCTGACTGCCTCGGTCGCGGTCGAGCCGTTCACACCTCTGATCATCGGGCTCCTGCTGTTTTCGCTCGCGCTGGAGAGCTACACGCTCGTCGTCGCGTACAAGGAGATCGGCGGACTCAAAGGCCTGCGGGAAAACCGCAGCAACACGACCGTTTTCGCGGTGGTGCTCGAAGACGCTGTCGCGCTATTGGGCATCCTGCTCACCTTGCTCGTCGCCGGCGTCTCGTTCGTGTGGGGGCCGCACGCAGGCTTCGACGCGTCGGTGGCGATTGCGGTGGGGGTCCTGCTGGGCCTGATGGCAGTGTGGCTGGCGGCACTCAACCGGCGGTTGCTGATCGACACGTCGGATCTCAAACTCGACGCGGAAGCCAAGACCTGGCTCGCCAAGCAAAAAATACGGGGCGATGTCCGCTCGCTGGTGCTTGACGACGACCGCGCCGTCCTCTTCGTCAAGAGTGCTCAGCCAGTTCCAAAATCATTTGCCATCGGCGAAAAAATGAAAGCGCACTTGGCCGAACGCGGCAAGACCGTGGACGCGGTTTACTGGAAATTCACGTCGTAGAGTTGACGCTCGCCGTGCGGACTTCGCCGCTTTAGCTGCGCACGAAAACGTACAAGGGCTCAAAGTCGACAGCATCTGCTGCGCGGAGGGCAGCGATGTACGCGTCGCGCACCGGCCCGGCATTAACCAAGTTTGCACGGCCCCATGTGAAAGGTTCGGCTTCGCGCTTTCGCAATACGTAGTCCACCAGCAGACGCGCATGCCGGCCGTTGCCGTTCCTGAAAGGATAAATCTGGACAAGCCGGTGATGCAGACGAGCTGCTACACGATGTACGTGGTTCAAGGGATCTTCGGTCAGAGTGAACTGGTACTTTGCGTTGTCGAGAGCCTGAGGCAGGAGGAAAGGGATGCTACGCGGATCCACGCCGACGCTCGCTTCTCGACGTCGCAGCGTCCCCGCCCACTGCCACGTCCGATAGAACATTCTACGGTGCAGTTCCATGGCGAAACCGTAGGCAAGGGGATCGCGCCACTTGCGCTGCCGACCGAGCCATTCGCGGGCTTCACCGATGTTGGTCTCTTCCCACTCGTTTAATTCTCGCTGGGTAGTGAGCGCATTCGGTATCAATTGCTCGACATCTTCTTTGTCAAGCGGCGTTGCGCCCGGCACTTGGGGACCCGTCAGCCCCACAGCTGTGACCATCGCCCTTGAAGGAGTCGATGTACGCCGGCTTGAATGCGCTTCTCCTTCAATGTGGCCTCGGTTTGCTGGTCTTCCAAGGCCATCGAATGGGAAAGTTCTTCGACATCGCGGGCGACGATTTCCCGAGCTCGATCTTCGACCGTCGTTGCCAGCGGTACGCGGGGAATCAGCGCGTAGTAGACATCGCAGTTGAGTGCGTCTCCGAGTTTGCGCAGATGGGTCAGCGTCACGTCGCCTGCGGCTTCTCGCTTTTCTGAATCCAAGATTGCTTGTGACGTAAGCCCCAGCCTTTTGCCGAGCTGGGTTGTCGTCATCCCAAGCGCATTGCGGATCGCACGAATCCAACCCGTACGGGGTATCGCTCGCGGCGTGGCGCGTAATGGTTCGAGGCCCGATCGAGTTGTTCCAGGGCAAGTTTACGGAATGTCATGGATTTTTCCTACAATCTATAGTTTGTAATATTACTAAATAAATACAAGGTATAACTTTAGATTTGGAACAATTATTCGCCACTATAGATTGGAAACTCGCTTCTAAATTCCAATCTATAGTTTGGAATATCTTAAAGGATGCGAGATCGAACCACACGCCCCCGCATTGGAGGTGGTCGAGCGCATCGAACGCCAATTTGGGGCCGCAATCGCCGGCTGGGATGCCGGTGATTGGCCGTTCCCGAGTTCGTCCGACGAGAAGTGACGCAACCCGCAGGTTGGTGCCGGCGAGCACAACTCCCCGCGACGAGCCCGCACGGCTCACGTGACGCCATGGTGGCGGACACGGAGCGCACCCCGCCATCGGACGGGGTGCTTAGTCAGAGGTTCGTTAGCCGCCGCTCGCTATCCGCGCGGCGTGCATCCGCCGCCAGCCGAGCCAGAGAACCGCCGCCGCGACGACAACGAGAAAGGGCAGGACTCCGCGATTCATCGTCTCCCAACCGGCCGCCGACACGAGCGCGCCGGAGGAAAACGACGACACGCCCATGATCGTGAACACGATGAAATCGTTGGCGCCCTGGGTCTTCGCGCGCTCGGCGGGGGAATACGCTTCGGTCAAGAGCGTCGTGCCGCCGGTGTACATGAAGTTCCAGCCCACGCCCAGGACAGCGAGCGCAAGGGTGAAATGCGCGACGGTGTCGCCGTTGAGCGCAATGATCGTGCTCGCCGCCATCAGCGCGACACCCGCGAGAATGACGCGCAACACGCCCAGGCGCTTGATGAGATCGCCGGTGAAAAAGCCCGGCGCGTACATCGCGACGACGTGCCACTCGATGACGAATGCCGCTTGCGCAAACGGGTGACCGCAAAAACTCATCGCGATCGGCGTGGCGGTCATCAGGAGATTCATGAGACCGTAACCCAAACCGCCCGCGAGTGCCGCGACGATGAACACCGGTTGCCGTACGATCGCCCCCAACGGCCGTCCCTTGCGCGCGCGCTCTTCGATCGTGGGACGCGGTACGTTGACCTGGCTCTGAATCGCCAGCGCAAGCAGCGCGTAGCCCCCGAGTACGATGAACGACCCCAGGAACGGTTCCGCAAACCAGTCTTTCGCGGCGCGCGCGGATTCCGGGCCGAGAACGCCGCCGACAATGCCACCCGCGAGCACCAGCGAAATCGCTTTCGCACGGTCAGCGGATGTCGCCACCTCCATCGCCGCAAAACGGTACTGGAAGCCCACGGCGGTATAGATTCCAATCACGGCGGTTGCGAGGCAATAGAGCGGAAAGCTCTTCACCCAGAGCGCGAATATTGCCAACGCACAGCCGCCGAGGTTGATGAGCGCCCCGGCCATGAAGCCGCGGCGCCGCCCGACCCGTGCCATCCACAGCGACATCGGCATCGTCGCGAGCGCGGAGCCCAGCACATACGTCGTCGCGCCCAGTGTGGCAAGCGTCTTGGTGTCGGTGAGCCCGTAACCGACGAGACCGTTCATCGCGATCAAGCCGGCGGCACTCGTGAGCAGCAGCGCCTGGCAGCAGGCGAGAAGAAAGATATTCCGATAGGACGTAGACGTGGACACGGTCAGCCGGGAACAAAAAATGACCGCGCTTGCATTGCGCGGCCCGCAATTACTCCGCATTTGGCTCTATTCACTCTAACATGGCGGTTGTCCATGCTCGCCAACGTTATCCTCGACTTCTGGTTCGCGCCACGTTCGTCGCCGGAGCACGGGACGGCGCGCGCGGTGTGGTTCACAAAAGATCCGGCGTTCGACCTGGAAATCGCCGCACGCTTTGGCGACACCGTCGCAGCAGCGCTCGCCGGCGCCTACGGCGAGTGGTGCTTGACCGCAATCGGCGCACTCGCGCGCGTGCTGCTGCTCGACCAGTTCCCGCGCA
>JBPCLS010000257.1:0-6187 GCA_051003055.1 Casimicrobiaceae bacterium | reverse complement strand
CCCGCGGGCAGATCCACCCAACCGAGACAGCCGGCACCGCCGACGATGAATAGCACCGCGTAGAGCCACAAGCCGCTGGCCCAGCCCAGCGCTCCAGCGAGCGCGACCAGTTGCCACGTGTCGAAGTGGGCAAGCGCCGTGGCCATTTGCCGGTCCGCAGCGTCTTGGGCACCCACGCGGCCGTACGCTTGCCGAGAAACGCCGCAACACCTTCGCGCCCTTCCGGCGACGCACGCACGGCAGCGATCTGTTCGACGGTATGGGCAATCACCCCGTCATCGATGGGCCGCTGGGCGACGCTGCGGACCAGTGCCTTGCATTCGCGCTGCGCGTTCGGCCCGGCTAGCAACAACATACCCAGAAGATCGTTCACTCGGTTTTCCAGCTCCGCCGCGGGTGCCAAATCATGGACGAGTCCCAGCCGGTACGCTTCCGCCGCGGTAATACGCTCCGCCGTCAGGAACAGCCGGCGCGCCTGGCGAGGGCCGATCGACTCGATGACATACGGCGAAATCGTCGCGGGGATGAGCCCCAGTTTAGCCTCCGACAGGGAAAACGTCGCTTCCTGTGCTGCGATTGCGATGTCGCAACAAGCGATCAAGCCCACGCCGCCGCCGAATGCCGAACCGTGCACCGACGCCACCGTCGGCTTCTCCATTCGGTCGAGTGTCGAGAGCATTCGTGCCAGCGCACGCGCGTCGGCGCGATTTTCCGCGGCGCCGAACCCTGCCATCTTTTTCATCCAGTTGAGATCGGCGCCGGCGCAAAAACTTTTCCCATAGCCCAGCAGGACGACGATACGCACTGCATCGTCGGTGGCCATCGCTTGCAACACGGCGGTAAGCTCGGCAATCAGCGTCTCGTTGAACGCGTTATGCACAGCGGGGCGATTGAGCGCGACGAGGCCGATGCCATTGCGCGTCGCAACGTCGAGCGTGTCGTAACTTACAGTGCCTCTAAGTTTCTTTATTTTGGCCATGAGATTTTGATGTTTGCTACATACGGAAAACACCAAATCGGGTCGCTTCGAACGGCTGGTTGAGCGACGCGGAGATGGCGAGCCCCAGCACCTTGCGCGTGTCCGCGGGATCGATGACGCCGTCATCCCACACACGCGCGCTGGCGTAATACGGGTGGGACTCGCTTGAGAGTTTGTCACGGACCGGAGACTTGAACGCCTCTTCCTGCTCGGCCGTCCACTGCTGCCCCGAGTTTTCGAGCTGGTCGCGCTTGACCGTCGCAAGCACGCTGGCGGCCTGCTCCGGGCCCATGACGCAAATACGCGCGTTCGGCCACATCCAGAGGAACCGCGGATTGAATGCGCGCCCGCACATGCCATAGTTGCCGGCGCCATAACTGCCGCCGATGATCACGGTGAACTTGGGCACCTGGGCGCATGACACCGCGGTGACCATTTTTGCGCCATCCTTGGCGATGCCGCCGGACTCGTACTTCTGCCCAACCATGAAGCCCGTAATATTCTGCAGAAATACCAGAGGGATGCCGCGCTGGCTGCAGAGTTCGATGAAATGCGCGGCCTTCAGCGCCGACTCCGAATAGAGGACACCGTTGTTCGCGATGATTCCGATCGGGTATCCCCAGATCCGCGCGAAGCCCGTGACGATCGTCGTTCCGTAGCGCGCCTTGAATTCGTGCAGCGCGCTGCCGTCGACGATGCGCGCGATCACTTCACGCACGTCGTATTGACGCTTGATATCGGCCTCGATAACGCCATAGAGCTCGTCCGCGGCGTACAGTGGCTCTTGCGGCGGCGCGACGTCGAGCGCGACGCGCTTGACGCGGTTCAGATGACCGACGATGCGCCGCGCGATGGCGAGCGCATGGTGATCGTTCAACGCGAAATGGTCGGCGACGCCGGACACGCGCGTGTGGACGTCGGCGCCGCCCAAGTCCTCCGCGCTGACGATTTCGCCCGTCGCCGCTTTGACGAGCGGCGGTCCGGCGAGAAAGATCGTCGCTTGCCCGCGGACGATGATCGATTCGTCCGACATTGCCGGGACGTAGGCGCCGCCCGCCGTGCACGAGCCCATGACGACGGCAATCTGCGGAATACCTTGCGCCGACATCGTCGCCTGGTTGTAGAAAATCCGGCCGAAGTGATCGCGGTCCGGAAACACGTCGTACTGGTTGGGCAGATTGGCGCCGCCCGAATCGACCAGATAGAGGCAAGGGAGACTGTTCTCGCGCGCGATGTCCTGCGCGCGCAAGTGTTTCTTCACGGTCATCGGATAGTACGTGCCGCCCTTGACCGTCGCGTCGTTGCAGACGATCACGCATTCGCGCCCGGCCACCTGGCCGATGCCGGTGATGATCCCCGCGGCCGCGATGTTGTCGCCATACATGCCGAACGCGGCGAGTTGCGAGAACTCGAGAAAGGGGCTGCCGGGATCGAGCAGCGCGCGCACGCGGTCGCGCGGCAGCAGCTTGCCGCGGCCGCTGTGTTTTGTCCGCGTCGTCTCGCCGCCACCTTGTTCGATGAGCGCGATCTTCGCGCGGAGATCCGCGACCAGCGCCGCCATCGCCGCGCGGTTTTGCGCAAACGACGAGTCGCGCGGATTCAACTTTGTCTTGATGGCGGACATTAAGGAACCTACGGACGCGGGTGACCGGGCATCAGTTGATACGGGTGCCGCCAGCGCGGCTCCGCGGCGATGCGCGCGAGCCAATCGCGAATGTGCGGGTAGTGAGCCCAGTCCACGCCAATTTCGTCGGGAAAAAAGAGATAGCCGGCGAGCGACAGGTCGGCAATGGTCAGACGGTCGGCGGCGACGAAGCTGCGGCCGGCCAGATGCGCGTTCAATATTCCCCAAGCGGTCTGCGCACGACCGGTAAGGAATGCGATCACCGCCGGATCGGCATCTTGTGTGAACGCGCGCAGGAAGCGCAACGTCGCCGTGTAGCTCGTCAACTTGTGATTGTCGAATAGGATCCAGCGCAGGATTTCGCGGCGCTCGTTCTCATCGGACGGACCGAAAGAGCCAAGCTTTTCGGCCAGATAATCGAGAATGACTCCGGACTGGGTAAGCCGTATCGCGCCGTGTTCCAGCACCGGCACTTCGCCCATGACGTTGATCGAGCGATACGCTTGTGTGCGCGTTTCACCGCCGAAATAGTCGACGAAGCGCGGCATCCAATCGGCGCCTGCGAGCTCCAGCGCCAGCGCCGCCTTGTACGCGTTGCCCGATTGCGCGAAGCAGTGCAGCAGGTATTCCGCCATGCCGGAAGTCTCTCTCAAAAGCCGCCGGTCGTGAGCCACCGGTCGACCTGATCGAAGCGATCGATCCCCCAGAACGGCTCGCCGTCGACGATGACGAACGGCGACCCGAATACGCCAGCGGCAATGGCCGCATCGACTTCGCGCTTCAACGAGTCCTTGACCGCCGGATCGTCCACGGCTGCACGCGCGGCCGCTCGGTCGACACCCGTTTCCGCCGCAACGTCGGCGGCGATATCGGGATTCGAAATATCGCGATTGTCGACGAAATATGCGCGGTAAAGCGCGTGGGCGATCCGCGATCCGAGCACGGGATCCTGTGCCTTCGCCCATAACAGGATCCGTGCGGGCGCCTGCGATGCGATCGGGAACATCGACGGCATCGTGAAATCCGTCACGCCGTGAAACCGGGCGCTGCGCGCGAAATCGCGTTTCGAGTAATCCCCTTTCAGCGGCAATTGGGTGAGCGGCGCGCCGCCGGTCGTTTTGAAAATGACCCCGAGCAAGACCGGCCGCCAATTCACGCTTCGACCGTGCTTCGCGGCCAGGCTGTCGATTTTCCGCGAGGCGAGATACCCGTACGGCGAGGAAAAATCAAAGTAAAAATCGATGGGTGCATTCATGCGGGTTCCCTGGGTTTCCTTACGAGATTGACGCCACGCGCCGTCGTGTAAACAGTGCCGGCATCGTCGACGGCACGCCCTTTTGCGTGGCGACAGCTTCATCGTGATGCAGCGGGTTGCCGTCGCGAGAAAGCTCGGCGAACTCGCGGATCGATACGGCGTCGAGCGTCGCGCGTTGCGCAAATGTTGCCCCGATCTGCGCGGGCAGGGAGTCAGGTCGATTCACAGCGCCCTGCCGATCACCAGCCGCTGGATTTCGCTCGTACCCTCGTAAATCTGGCAAACGCGCACGTCACGGTAGATGCGCTCGACGGAAAAATCGGTGACATAGCCATAGCCACCATGGATCTGGATCGCGTCGGAGCAAACGTCCTCTGCCATTTCGGACGCAAAGAGCTTGGCCATCGACGCTTCCTTGAGGCACGGTTGCCCGGCATCGCGCAACGCCGCGGCGTGCAGCAGCAACTGCCGCGCCGCTTCGATCTGCACGGCCATGTCGGCGAGCTTAAAGCTGATGGCCTGGTGCTCGGCCACGGGTTTGCCGAAGCTTTGTCTTTCCCGGGCGTAGAGGAGCGCCGCTTCGAACGCGGCGCGCGCCATGCCTACCGCCTGAGCGGCAATCCCGATGCGCCCGGCCTCGAGATTGGCGAGCGCGATCCGGTAGCCTTCGCCTTCACGTCCAAGCAGATTGGCGGCAGGCACCCGGCAGTTCTCAAACACAATCTGCGCGGTATCCGACGCACGCTGCCCCAGTTTTTCCTCGACGCGGGCCACGATGTAGCCTGGGGTTTTCGTGTCGACGATAAACCCCGAGATACCTTTTTTGCCCGCATCTTTGGCGGTGACCGCGAAAACGACCGCGACGTCGGCATGCTGGCCGGTGGTGATGAACTGCTTGACCCCGTTCAACACGTAATCGCCGCCCTGTTTCTCGGCACGGGTCGTGAGCGCGCCGGCGTCCGACCCCACGTGCGGTTCGGTCAGGCAAAAACATCCCAGCCACTCGCCCAGCGCCAAGGGTCGCAAGTAGCGTTCCTTTTGCCCATCGGTCCCGAACGCATGGATCGGTCCACAGACAACTGAATTCTGGACGCTGACAATCGTCGACGTCGCGCCATCGCCCGCGGCAATCTCTTCCAATGCGATCGCCAGTGAAACATAATCGAGGCCCGCGCCGCCCCACCGCTCCGGTATGACGACACCGAGCGCACCGAGCTTGCCCAGCGCGTGCAGCTCCGACCGCGGAAAATGGTGCTCGCGATCCCATTGGGCAGCGTTCGGAGCAAGCTCCGCCTGCGCAAAGGCGCGCATGGTGTCGCGGATCTGCTGCTGTTCTTCGGTCAGGAGCACGAGATGCGGTGAGGACGCGTTTCGTTCGGACCACAGCGTTCGGCGCCGTGGTTCAAGCCGCATCAGACCATTTCAATGGCCATCGCGGTTGCCTCGCCGCCGCCGATGCACAACGCAGCGACACCGCGCTTCTTGCCCAACTTCTTGAGCGCGCCCAACAAGGTGACGACGATGCGCGCCCCGGAGGCGCCGATCGGATGGCCGAGCGCGCAGGCGCCGCCGTGCACGTTGACCTTGTCGTGCGGCAGCCCGTGCTCCTTCATCGCCGCCATCGAGACGACGGCAAACGCTTCGTTGATCTCGAACAGGTCGACATCCTTCGACGACCAGCCGGTCTTTTGGTACAGCTTCTCGATCGCCCCGACCGGCGCCGTCGTGAACAAACCCGGCTCCTGCGCATGCGTGGCGTGCGCGACGATGACGGCCAGCGGCTGCAACCCGCGCCTCTCCGCTTCCTACCGGCGCATCAACACCAGCGCCGCGGCGCCGTCGGAAATCGAGCTCGAGTTGGCGGCCGTCACCGTGCCGTCTGCGCGAAACGCGGGTTTCAAGTTGGGAATCTTGTCCGGAGCCGCTTTCGCCGGTTGCTCGTCGTGATCGACGACGACGTCGCCTTTTTTTCCGGACACGGTGACCGGGGCAATTTCCCAGGCGAACGTGCCGTCCTGATTGGCGGTGAGCGCACGCGACAGCGACGTGAGCGCGAATTTATCTTGTTCCTCGCGCGTGAAGGCGAAACTATCGGCGCAGTCCTCGGCGAAGACGCCCATCAACTTGCCCTTGTCGTACGCGTCCTCGAGGCCGTCCAGGAACATGTGGTCGGAGACCTGCTGATGGCCCATCCGGTAGCCGGAGCGCGCCTTCGCCATCAGGTACGGCGCGTTGCTCATGCTTTCCATGCCGCCCGCCACCATGATGTCGTTGGTCCCGGCCGCGATCAGATCGTGCGCCAGCATCGTCGCCTTCATCGCCGACCCGC
>JBPCLS010000256.1:0-3503 GCA_051003055.1 Casimicrobiaceae bacterium | reverse complement strand
TGGTCGTGCATCCTTCGGTACCGGTCAAATCCGTCGGCGAGCTCATCGCCTATGCGAAGACCCGTCCCGGCCAGCTCAACTTTTCATCGCCCGGCCCCGGCAGCGGCGCACACCTCGCCGGCGAGCTCTTCAAGAGCAGCGCGGGATTGGACATGGTGCACGTCCCGTTCAACGGCATCGCGCCGGCAGTCACCGCGGTGCTCGGCGGTCAGGTGCAATTGATGTTCGCCGGCGCATCGTCGGCGCTGCCCCACGTCAAAGGCAACAAGCTGACGGCGTTGGGGGTCGCGAGTTTGAAGCGCATGGCTGCCGCGCCCGAGCTGCCGACGATCGCGGAGTCGGGACTTCCCGGATTCGATGTGACATCGTGGTACGGCATCGTGGCACCGTCGGGAACGCCGATGGAAATCGTCAATCTCCTGCAGTCCGCCATCGCTTCCGCGTTAGCGCTGCCGGATGCCCGCGACAAGCTCGCGAGCCTGGGTGCCGAGCCCATGGGCAACACGCCGGCCGAATTCGCCGCGATGATCCGCTCGGAGGCGGCCAAATGGGGCAAAATCGTCAAGGATGCCAACATCCGCATTGAATGAGCTGGAGCTGCGAACGGAATGCTTCGCGCGGCAGCGTCTACTCGGAGGAGCAACGATTGAGCGAGGAGCGTGCGCATGCGGCCGAGCTTCACATCGATTACCTGAATGCGCCGGATGTCGCAGCGCTGGCGTTGACCGACGACGAAATCCTGACCGCGGTCGAAGAGGGACTGCGTGCGCAGGGCGAAGGCAGCACGGTGATCGAGCCGCGCATGCATCTGATTCCCGACGCCGCGTTCAACGGTCACTTGAATGTTTTACGCGGTTATGTCGGCCCGCTTGCGCTCGCGGGCGTGAAGATCGTCGGCGATTACGTCGACAACTACCGGCAGGGCTTGCCCTCCGCGGTGGGGCTGCTCAACCTGTTCGATCCGCGCACGGGACGCCCCGTCGCGATTATCGACGCGGCAGGGCTGACCGACATGCGCACCGGTGCGGTCACCGCGCTGGGCGCCAAGTATCTGGCGCGTAAGTCGAGTCGCGTGCTGGGGCACATCGGCGCGCGCGGCACTGCGTATTGGAATGTCCGGCTGCTCGATCGGCTGTTCGACTTCGACGAAATCCGCGTGCACTCGCGCCGGCCCGAAAGCCGCGATGCGTTCGCGCAGCGACTATCGCGCGATCTTGGAAAACCGGTCGTCGCGACGCAGGATTGGGAATCGTGCGTCCGCGATGCCGACATCGTTGTCGAAGCGTCCCGCCTGCCGCAGCCAACACCGCTCTTGAAGACCGCATGGATCAAAGCGGGCGCGTTTGTCGTTCCCTACGGCACGATGAGCGCAGTGGAGCTCTCGCTGACCGATCTTATGGATAAGATTGTCGTCGACGACTGGGGCCAATGCAAGGCCGGCCGGTTTGGAAGCCTGCGCGCGCACGTCGATGCCGGCAAATTGTCGGATGCAACGTTGCACGCAGAACTGGGCGAGATCGTCGCGGGCCGCAAGCCGGGACGAGCAAGCGATGCCGAGACGATCCTCTTGTGGCACCGCGGATTGTCGCTGTCCGATATCGCGCTTGGTCACGCCATGCTCGAGAAGGCCAAACGTCTGGGCGTCGGGCAAACGCTGCGGTATGCGTAGGAGATCGGACGGCGCACGGATCGCACCGTGATCGCCGGTGCGCGCATCTGTGCGATCTGCGGCGACCGCGTGCCCCGACGCGTCTGACGTGGTCGCAACGTGATCGCATGCGCGCGCATGTACGCGATCAACGCGACGGTCGCCGCCGCTTGGCGCGAGCTGCTCGAATGGGTTGTCGCGCGTGCCGGCGTTGCGTGCGAGATCATCGATTATCCGTCGCCGCAGCCGTTGCCTGCGCTGTGGTCGCGGCCCGATCTCGGTTGCGCGTTCATGTGCGGCTATCCGCTGACCCGCGCGGATCCGCGGCCGGTGGTGCTGGCCGCGCCCATCCCAAGCCCTGAGCGTTACCGCGGCCAACCGATTTACTGGAGCGATCTGGTCGTCCGTGCCGATGCTTCGTTCACGCGCATCGAGGAAACCTTTGGGACGCGCTTCGCGTTCACGACCGAAGAATCGCAATCCGGCTACCAAGGCCCGCGCCGTTTTTTGGCACCGCATGCGAGGGCACGCGGTGGGACGTTGTTCGCCGCGGCCGTCGGTCCGGTGTTCACACCGCGCGGTGTCATCGAGGCGATTATTGCAGGCGACGCCGATATCGGACCGCTCGACAGCTACGCCCATGATCTTCTGCGTCACCACGAACCCGCGCTTGCGTCACGGTTGCGGGTGATCGCGACAACTCCGCCGACGCCGATACCGCCCCTCGTTGCGGCTGCGGGGAGCGATGGCGCCGCCGTCGAGGCGCTGCGCGTAAGCTTGCTCGCGGTGGCAGATGCCGACGCACTCAAAACAGTGCGCGCCGCGCTGCTGCTGCAGGGTTTCGCACCGGCGGCCGCCGCGGATTACGACGTGCTTGCAAATAACGCAGGCGCAGCGGATCGACTCGGTTATCCACGTATTGCCTGAGCCCTCCAGCCTTCCCGCAGGGCCTAAAAAAGCTGCAGCGAAATCGCCCCCCTGCATTGCGCTCTGGTAGTCTCGGTTTGAATTTCGGCTTACGGCCAGGACCGGAAGTTTGACCTCGAAGCCCAGTTTTCTCGGAAGCGGACTTACATGTACCCTCTCCAACTCGGTTTGTGCGCTGCTCGTGGGGGCGTTCGCCGTTGACCTACTTTTTGGTAGGCTCTAGAGAGCGAGGTTCAGATGGAAAGAAAACGCGTCGGCATTGTCCTGTTTGAGGATGTCGAAGTACTCGACTTCTGTGGGCCATTCGAGGTGTTCTCGGTAACCCGGCTGAACGAAGAGAAACGGCGCGATGAACCCTCGCCGTTCGAGGTAGTGCTGGTGGTAGAGAGTCCGGGCGCGGTCACTACAACGGGCGGCATGAAAGTCCTTCCTCACTACACGTTTGAGAACTGCCCTCGCCTGGACATTATTGTAGTTCCGGGCGGATGGGGTTTTCAGAATGAGTTGAAGAACCCGATCACGCTCGACTGGTTGCGTGTCCGAGCCGCGGAAGCGGAGACGTTGACGGCGGTTTGCACCGGCTCGCCGCTGCTCGCTTCCGCCGGACTCTTAGACGGACTGCACGCGACCACCCATTGGCGATGGCTCGACTGGATGCGCGATTCCTTTCCCGCCGTGACGGTCGAGTACGGCAAGCACTTCGTCAAGGAGGGCCGCGTGTTTACCTCCGCCGGCATTTCAGCGGGCATCGACATGTCGCTCAAAGTCGTGGCGCATTACTTCGGCGAGGGCATCGCAAGGGCGACCGCTCGGCACATGGAATATCCCTATCCGGAAAGCGATGCGCGTCGGATCCAAATCTCAGCCTAACCGCACGCCGGTGCGCGCCCGTTAGCTCAAACGTTGTACGTCAGCTTCAGCGCGAGCG
>JBPCLS010000255.1:0-2887 GCA_051003055.1 Casimicrobiaceae bacterium | reverse complement strand
TCGAGGGTTGCCAAGGGCCATGAACGTCGGCGTGCGAGTTCGACGTATGCGGCATCGTAGGTGGTTAATGCGAGGCGTTGGGCGAGTTCCATCCATTCAGGCATGCGAGCGATCGCGTTCTCGCTGTCGACCTCAATGGGCAGCGCCATGAGCGCGTTCACGATTTTCCCGACTTCGAGTGCCGGAATGCGCCCGCGGCGTTGGGCGGTCAAAAGTGCGTTACCGACTTCAAGTGGCCAGATCGCCGGTACATGGGCTCGATCGCTTTCGAGCTGGTCGGCGATGAGATCGACCGCGGCAGAATGCTCGTTCGGCAGAACCCAAGCCAACGCAACGGAGCAATCGAGGACGTAAGGCATTAGCGGCGATGTCCTTCGTGCGCGAAATCGCGCAATCGGCCCCCGGTTCCCACTAAGTCAGCAAGCGTCAACCCCTGTTTGGCGAGTCGCTTACGCGAAGCACGCAATTCGCTCAAGGCGCGACCAATCGCCTGCGAGTCCCGTTCGACGATAGGCCCTAGTTCGGCCACAGGGCGTCCGTGCTTGGTAATGACGAATCGCTCTCCTTTGAGCACGCGCGCTAAGAGGCGAGGCAGATGCGTCTTGGCGTCGTATGCTCCGATTTCTTCCATAGCATACTATCTCCATGTGTTTAATTTAGTCTGGTCTAGACTAGTCTAAACTATGGTTAAGCGTGCGTCAACCTTTGCCCGTGCTCGCGTGTCGCGCGAAAGCCGACCTTTGGCCAGCGTTCCATCGTCACCTGCAACGTCGATCGATGCGTCGCCAGAAACACCGGGTTGCCGTCCACGTCGGTCGCGATCGCTGCCGCCCGATCTTTCTCGAAATTCTTGCGCGTCGTCTCGTCGGGAAACGTAAGCCAGCGGGCGGTCGATATGTTGGACGGATCGTAGATCGCGTCCACTTTGTATTCGCGCGCCAGGCGGTCCGCCACCACCTCGAACTGCAACTGTCCGACGGCGCCGAGCAATAGCGTGTTGTCGAGAGGTGTGGCGAACACCTGGATCGCGCCTTCCTCTCCCAATTCCCGCAACCCTTTCTGCAGTTGCTTGGCCTTGAACGGATCGCGCGGCCGGGCGACGCGAAATAGCTCAGGCGCGAAGTACGGAATGCCCTTGAACGCCAGCGCCTCACCTTCGCTCAACGTATCGCCAATCTGAAGTTGCCCGTGATTGTGGATGCCGATAATGTCCCCAGCCACCGCGTCCTCACTGGCGACGCGCGCGTTGGCCATGAAGGTCATCACGTTGGCTAGTTTCAATTCGCGCCCGTTGCGCAGATGGCGCACTTTCATCGCCGGCGTGTACCGGCCCGAGCACACGCGAAAGAACGCGATTCGGTCGCGGTGCTTGGGGTCCATGTTGGCCTGTATCTTGAACACGAAGCCGGTAAACGGCGCTTCGGCGGGATGCACGCTGCGGCTGCCGCCATCGCGCGGCTGCGGCGGCGGTGCCCATTGGATTAGAGCCTGCAAAATCTCCTGCACGCCGAAGTTGTTGATTCCCGAGCCGAAGAACACCGGCGTTTGCCGACCCGCCCGGAACGCGGACAAGTCGAACGGCGAGCTCGCGGCGCGAATCAGTTCGACGTCGTGCCGCAAGATTTCCGTCTCGTGCGGGAATAACGCCGCCAAGCGCGGATTGGCGAGACCTTCGATCAACTCGGTGTCGTCGGATACGCGTTCTTCACCCGGCGTGAAGCGCTTGAGCCGGTCGTGCAACAGATCGAATACGCCGCGAAAGCTCTTGCCCATGCCGATCGGCCAACTGACCGGCGCGCAATCGATTTGCAGCACCGATTCGATTTCCTCGAGCAGCGACAGCGGTTCGCGCACCTCGCGGTCCATCTTGTTGACAAAGGTGATAATCGGCGTCGAGCGCAAGCGGCAGACCTCCAGCAGTTTGATCGTCTGCGCCTCCACCCCCTTTGCGGCGTCGATCACCATCACGGCTGCATCGACTGCGGTAAGCACACGGTACGTGTCTTCGGAAAAATCCTGATGTCCTGGTGTATCGAGCAGGTTGATCGTGTGCCCGGCGTAATCGAACTGCATCACCGAACTCGTCACGGAAATGCCCCGCTGCTTTTCCACTTCCATCCAGTCGGACGTTGCGTGCCGTGCGCTCTTGCGCGCTTTGACCGTGCCCGCCATCTGGATCGCACCGCCGAACAACAGCAGCTTCTCGGTAAGCGTCGTCTTCCCCGCATCCGGATGCGAGATGATGGCGAACGTACGCCGGCGGGAGACGTCGCGGAGCAGATCGACAGGATAAGATTGAGTGTTCATCGGATTTTGAAGACGGGCGGGAACGCATGTTTGTCCGCCGACGGCAAAACAAAAGCCGCCGGCCCTAAACACGGAGCGGCGGCAACTCCAATTATACGCGTGGCCATGAGCGACGAACTGCAGCAGAGCGGGCTCTTCGACGCCCCTCAGCAACTTCCGCACGGCCTCCTGTATCGGGCAGACTTCATCACGCGCGCCGAGGAAGCCGCGTTGGTCGCGGCCATTGCGCCTCTGCCGTTGCGCGAGGCTCGCTTCCGCGAGTACTTCGCCAAGCGGCGCGTTGTCCATTTTCACGCGAGTGCGGACACGCCGCGCTCGACCTCGCGCCGCGCTCCGCGTACGTGATGCGCGGTCCAATCCGCTGGGAATGGCAGCACAGCATGTTGCCGACCAAAGCGCTGCGCTATTCGATCACGTTCCGGACCAGGGCGAAGGCGTGATGCACGGTCGCAAGGTCGCCGTGAGATTTCGAGGCCTGCCGAGCGGTGTTTGCCGCCTGCCGCGTGATCAATATCGAGTCTCCGAACTCGTGCGTCCGATAGCCGTGCGCAACGAGTGCGTCGGTAACCCGGCGCAAGGA
>JBPCLS010000254.1:0-6626 GCA_051003055.1 Casimicrobiaceae bacterium | reverse complement strand
TTCACGTTGCGCGGCGTGACGCTCAAGAATCGCGTCGTGGTCTCGCCGATGGCGCAGTATTCGTGCCGCGACGGCACGCCCGATGATTACTACCTCGTGCACCTCGGCAGCCGCGCGCACGGAGGCGCAGGGCTCGTGTGCACGGAAATGGTTTGCGTAGCCGCCGATGCCCGCATCTCGCCGGGCTGCGCCGGAATGTACGCGCCTGAGCATCGCGCCGCATGGCGGCGGATCGTCGACTATGTCCATCGCAACACGTCGGCAAGGATCGCCATTCAGTTGGGCCACGCGGGTCCCAAAGGCTCGACACAATTGGGTTGGGAGGCAATCGACGAACCGCTGCCTGAGGCAACTGAGGCGGCATCGGAACGAAACTGGCCGGTGATCGCACCTTCGCCGGTTCCATACGGCCCGCGCAACCAGGTGCCGCGGGAGATGACCCGGGCGGACATGGATCGGGTGCTGCGCGAATTTACGCAGGCGGCCCAATGGGCAGCAGAGGCTGGCTTCAATTGGCTGGAGCTGCATTGCGCGCACGGCTATCTGCTGTCCGCGTTCATCTGCCCGCTCACCAATCGCCGCGAGGATGAATACGGAGGGTCGCTCGCGAACCGCTGCCGATTTCCGCTCGAAGTCTTTCGCGCGATTCGCGGCGTCTGGCCCGATGAGAGACCGATGTCGGTGCGCATTTCGGCGCACGATTGGGCGCCGGGTGGCAATACGCCGGATGACGCGATCGTCATTGCGCGTCTGTTCAAGGACGCGGGTGCGGATTTGATCGACGTGTCATCCGGGCAAACGACGCGCGAAGCGAAGCCAGTCTACGGTCGCATGTACCAGACGCCGTTTGCCGATCGCATTCGCAACGAGGTCGGCATCGCGACGATGGCGGTGGGGGCGATTTTCGAGCCCGATCACGTCAACAGCATCCTGATGGCAGGCCGCGCTGACCTCTGCGCGATTGCCCGGCCGCACTTGGCGGACCCGTACTGGACGCTGCACGCCGCGGCGCAACTGGGTTACCGCGACGTCGACTGGCCGGTGCAATATTTGAGCGGCAAGGAGCAACTGGAACGCAACCTGGCGCGCGCGGCACAAGTGGCTGTCGAACAACCGGAGGCGAACGGTTGAACGCGATGATGCCTGTGCGCGCGCATGCGGCCGCAACCGGCGGTAGACGCGGCAGAGGGGGCGCTGCAGGATGAATGCGTACGAAGTCGCGCCGCTGTCACGTGACGGAGATCCGGAAACGCGTGCGCACAACGAACATCACGAGTCACTCAAGCTCTGGCTGCGCCTCTTGACCTGCACTCTGCTGATCGAACGGCGCATTCGCGGGCGCCTGCGCGAACGCTTTGCGATGACGTTGCCGCGGTTCGACCTGATGGCGCAACTCGAGCGCAATCCGAGCGGGCTCAAAATGGGCGAGTTGTCGCGCCGGCTGATGGTGACCGGCGGCAACGTCACCGGCTTGACCGATCAACTGGTCAGCGAGGGGTTGGTCGAACGGCAGCCGATTCCCAGCGACCGGCGCGCCTACGCGGTGAAATTGACGCGCAAGGGCAAACACGTATTCGATACGATGGCCGCCGAGCACGAAACCTGGGTGATCGAGGCGCTTTCCGGGTTGTCGCCGCGGGAGCGCGATCGATTGCACACGCTCCTCGGCCGGCTGAAAAGCACCGTGCGCGCGAGGGACGCCGCTGTGTAATTGGGAAGGAAGCGTTATGGATAATGCCCGATGACCCTGGACAGCCAGTTCACCGCCTATCGCCAGTATTGCGCCAAGCATTTCCGCTGGGACGTCGCCGCTGACGGCAAAGTGGCCACACTCACGTTGGAGCGTCCAGAACGCAAGAATCCGTTGACGTTCGATTCGTACGCCGAGCTGCGTGACCTCTTCCGCGGTCTGGTTTACGCATCCGATGTGAAGACCGTCGTCATAAGCGGCGCAGGCGGCAATTTCAGCTCCGGCGGCGACGTGCACGAGATCATCGGTCCGCTGACCCGGATGACGATGCCGGAGCTGCTGGCGTTCACGCGCATGACCGGTGATCTGGTGCTGGCGATGCGCCGCTGCCCGCAACCGATCGTCGCGGCCGTCGACGGTGTTTGCGCATGGGCGGGCGCGATGGTTGCGTTGGCGAGCGACATACGCTTTGGCACGCCGGCGGCCAAGACGGCATTCCTGTTCGTGCGGGTCGGACTCGCCGGCTGCGACATGGGCGCATGCACGTTGCTGCCGCGCACGGTCGGTCAAGGCCGTGCGGCCGAATTGCTCTACACCGGTCGCACGATGACCGCCGACGAAGGATACGCCTGGGGCTTTTTCAATCGTCTGGTTGCCGCCGACGCGGTGGTGGCCGACGCGCAAGCGTTTGCGCGCCAGCTTGCCGACGGACCCGCGTTCGCGCACGCGATGACCAAGAAGCTCTTGCACCAGGAATGGGCGATGGACATCGATGCCGCGATCGAAGCGGAGGCGCAGGCGCAAGCAATCTGCATGCAGACGCAGGATTTTCGCCGCGCGTACGAAGCGTTCAAGGTCAAGACGACACCGAAGTTCGAAGGAAACTAGACTGTTCGCGCTTCCCTGATGAATCGCTCCCATCTCGACTGGCCGTTCTTTGACCCGGCGCACCGAACGCTTGCCGCGGACGTCGATCTCTGGGCCGAAGACCAGGCGGCGCGACGCGGGCACGCCGCCGGCGCCGACGTCGACGCAATCTGCCGCGCGTGGGTAGTCGCGCTCGGCGACGCGGGCTATTTGCGTTATTGCGTTCCTGCGCAATTCGGCGGGGCGCTCGATTCGCTCGACTCGCGTGCGCTATGCGTGCTGCGCGAAACGCTCGCCTATCACGACGGCCTCGCGGATTTTGCGTTCGCGATGCAGGGGTTGGGCAGTGGCGCCATCACGCTGGCCGCGCAGGTAGGTACGGCGCCGCACACCGAATGGCTCGCGCAGGTTGCGCACGGCACGGCGATTGCCGCGTTTGCGCTGTCGGAACCCGACGCCGGATCGGACGCCGCCGCGATGACAACCAGTGCCAGGCTCGCCGGCGGCGAGTGGATCCTTGACGGTTGCAAGACGTGGATTTCCAATGGCGGGATTGCCGACTTCTATTGCGTGTTCGCGCGCACGGCGCCGGGCGCTCGCGGCGACGGGATTTCCGGCTTCGTCGTGCCTGCCGATACGCCGGGGCTGGTGATTGCCGAGCGCATCGACGTCATCGCACCGCATCCGCTGGCGCGCATAGAATTGCGCGGTTGCCGCGTTCCGCAGTCCGCTTTGCTGGGTGTGGAAGGCGACGGTTTCAAGTTGGCGATGCGGACGCTCGACATCTTTCGCGCATCGGTCGGCGCAGCGGCTATCGGGTTCGCACGCCGCGCACTCGACCTCGCTGTGCGCCAAGCGCGCTCGCGCCGGATGTTTGGAGGAACGCTGGCTGATACGCAATTGACCAAGGCCAAGGTGGGCGAAATGGCGACGATGATCGACGCGTCGACGTTATTGGTCTACCGCGCCGCGTGGCAACGCGACGTCCGGCACACGCGCACGACGACCGAGGCCGCGATGGCCAAGCTCTCGGCGACCGAATCCGCGCAACAGGTCATCGATGCGGCGGTCCAGATGCACGGCGGCCTTGGCGTGATGACCGGCCAGCGGGTCGAACGGCTCTATCGCGAAATCCGCGCGCTGCGGATCTATGAAGGCGCGACCGAGGTACAGAAACTCATCATCGGCAAAGACGTTCTCGCGGCGGCGGGAGCAGACGGCGCATGACGTACACCGCCCATCTCGACACGTTCGCGCGCGACCACTTGCCGCCGCTTGACGAGTGGCCGGAGCTGATCTTCGAGCTGCCGGAGTTGCAGTATCCGTCGCGGCTCAATTGCGGCGCCGAGCTTCTCGACCGCGCGTTGGAGCGCGGGTGGGGCGAACGGACGGCGATCCTGGCGCCCGGCGGCTTGCGCTGGTCGTATGCGGAACTGACCGCGCACGCCAACCGCATTGCGCACGTGTTGCGCGAAGATCTGCGGCTCGTTCCGGGCAACCGCGTGCTACTGCGTGGACCCAATAGCCCGCTGATGGCCGCCTGCTGGTTCGCCGTGATGAAGGCAGGCGGCATTGCTGTTGCGACGATGCCGCTCTTGCGCGCCAAGGAGCTGGTCGACATCATTGGCAAGGCGGAAATCACCCATGCACTGTGCGATGCACGGCTCGTGGGGGACCTCGAGTCCGCGCGTCGCACCTGTCCGATACTCGTTTCGCTCGCGTACTTTGCGACCGGCGCACCGGACGGTATCGAAGCGCGGGCCGCAACCAAGCCAGCCACGTTTGCCCATGCCGAGACGGCGGCCGATGACACCGCACTGATCGCGTTCACGTCCGGAACGACGGGCAAGCCCAAGGGAACGATGCATTTTCATCGCGACGTGGTGGCGATCTGCGATTGCTGGCCGAAATCGACGTTGCGCGCCACTGCGGAGGACATCTTCACCGGCAGCCCGCCGCTCGCGTTCACGTTCGGCCTCGGCGGCCTGCTGCTGTTTCCGTTGCGCGTCGGCGCCGCGACCTTGCTGCTCGAAAAAGCCCCGCCGGAAGTCTTGCTTCCCGCGATCGCCGAGCACCGCGCAACCGTGCTCTTTACCGCCCCGACGTCTTACCGCGCGGTGGCCCCGCGCGTCGGCGAGTTCGATCTCTCCTCGTTGACTAAGTGCGTGTCCGCCGGCGAGGCACTGCCCGCGGCGACGCGGACGCTGTGGAAGAACGCGACCGGAATCGAGATGATCGATGGCATCGGTGCAACCGAGCTTTTGCATATTTTCATTTCGCACGACGAGGCGCACGCCAAATCCGGCGCGACGGGCAAGCCGATCCCGGGCTATCGCGCCTGCGTGATGGATGAGGCGGGCCGACCATTGCCGGCCGGGAAGGTTGGCGCATTGGCGGTGAAGGGCCCGACCGGTTGCCGGTATCTGGCCGATGATCGGCAACGGCGCTACGTCAGGGACGGCTGGAACCTGACCGGCGACGCGTATGCGATCGACGATGAGGGCTATTTCGTCTATCACGCGCGTACCGACGACATGATCGTCAGCGCGGGCTACAACATCGCGGGACCGGAGGTCGAAGATGCGCTGCTTGCCCACCCCGCGGTCGCCGAATGCGGCGTCATCGGCGCGCGCGACGACGAGCGCGGGCAGATCGTGAAGGCGTTCGTCGTGCTGAAGCCGGAATTCCCGAGCGATGAGGCGCTGAAGAAGACGTTGCAGGATTTCGTCAAGCGCGCGATCGCCCCCTACAAATATCCGCGGGCGATCGAATTCGTGCGCTCATTGCCGCGTACGGAGACGGGGAAGCTGCAGCGATTCCGCTTGCGGCAAATGGACGAAGAGCGGGACGAAGAGCCTGGCAACGGGCGACCCCACGACGCCGGGCACGATGCCGTTTAAGCGATGCCGTTTGCGCGATGCGTAGTGAGCTCGACGGCGACGCCACGTCGCGAGCGATCTCGACCGGAGGTTTAAGTGAACGATAAAGAGATACAGATACTGCAACCGCCCGGTTGGACAACGCCGCGCGGCTACGCGAACGGCACCGCCGCGCGTGGCCGGTTGATCTTCGTCGGCGGGCAAATCGGCTGGAACGCGCAACAGCAATTCGAATCCGATGCATTCGTGGCGCAGGCGCGCCAGGCGTTGGCCAACGTTGTCGCGGTGCTCAACGAGGCGGGCGGCAAGCCCGAGCACATCGTCCGGATGACCTGGTACGTCGTCGACAAGCACGAATACGTTGCGTCCTACCGCGAGTTGGGCCAAGCGTATCGCGCGATCATCGGACACCATTTTGGCGCGATGACCGCGGTCGAAGTCTCGGCGTTGATCGAAGATCGCGCCAGAGTCGAAATCGAAGCGACGGCGGTCGTGCCCGACAACGATTGACCCGTGCAGATTGCGACTGTCGGTCGCCGATGCGCTTAGTCGTAGACCTGCGCCGCGAGTGGCGCGATAATTAGCCGACGCCCTCGCTCACCCACCTCGCAAACCCACGCGTGCTCGCCGCGCAGGAAGAATTGTGATGAACGCACCCGAACGTATGCACGCCGCGACCAAGCCCGAGTTCAAATGGGACGACCCGCTGCTGCTCGAGACGCAGCTCTCGCATGAGGAGCGGATGGTGCGCGATACCGCGCATGCGTACGCGCAGGAAAAATTGATGCCGCGCATCAAGGACGCTTTCCGGCACGAGATTACCGATCCGGCGATCTTTCGCGAGATGGGCGAACTGGGCTTCCTGGGCTCAACCTTGCCGGCCGAGTTCGGCGGCGCAGGGTTGAGCTACGTGTGCTATGGACTCGTTGCGCGCGAGGTCGAGCGCGTCGATTCCGGCTATCGCTCGATGATGAGCGTGCAAAGCTCGCTGGTCATCTTTCCGATTTACTCGTACGGCAGCGCTCTCCAGCGCCAGAAATATCTGCCCAAGCTCGCGAGCGGCGAATGGATCTGCTGCTTCGTGCTGACCGAGCCCAATCACGGGTCCGATCCCGGGTCGATGGTCACGCGCGCGCGCAGCGTCGCCGGCGGGTACAAGGTCTCCGGCGCCAAGACGTGGATTTCGAATT
>JBPCLS010000253.1:0-6165 GCA_051003055.1 Casimicrobiaceae bacterium | reverse complement strand
ATCCCCACCTGCATTTTCACTGTGTGGTGCTCGACGGCGTGTTCGCGCCCGCATCGACCGGGGGCGTCGTCTTCCACGCAGCCACCGGCATCGATGCGTCGGCCATCGCCGCGGTGCAAGCCAAAGTGCGTCGGCAACTGCTGGGGAGCTTCGTGCGCCGCGGTCTGCTCGCGGGCGATGACGCGCGCGCGATGCAAGCTTGGGCCCACGGCGGCGGCTTCTCCGTGGACGCCGCAGTACGCATCGAGGCCGCAGACCGGCCAGGGCTCACGCGACTGCTGCGTTACTGCGCCCGCCCGCCGTTCGCGCTGGAACGGTTGCAGCAACGGGATGCCGAGCATCTGCTCTACGCGAACACCCGCTCCGGCCCCAGCGGCAGTGGCGCGCAGATCCTGACCCCGCTGCAACTGATCGACCGCCTCGCCGCCCTCGTTCCGCCGCCGCGGGTCCATCGTCACCGTTACTACGGCGTGCTGGCAACCGAACTCACCGTTGCGCCCCGCGGTGACCGCCATGGCTTGGCCGGCGGCGACGCTCGCCCCGGCCGCGCCAACCGGCAACGCGGCGCCACACGCCGACCAACCGGCCCACCGCCGCGCCGCCCGCTACGCTTGGGCGCTGCTGCTCGCCCGCGTCTATGAGGTCGTCGCACTCCGCTGCCCGCTCTGTCGTGCCGACTTGCGGATCATTGCCTTCATCACCGAGGCGGCGGTCGTGCGCGACCTCCTCATCCACTTGGGCGAGCCGATCACGCCACCCACCATCGCCCCGGCCCGTGGTCCGCCGCGGTGGGCGATGCCGCAAGCCGGGCAGCGCGAGACCGATCCGCAGGCCCAGCCGGCACCGAACTACGCGTTCGATCAGCGCATTGCCTGGTAGTAGTGCCGCCGCAAGACCGGCCGCTGCTGGTCAGCGACCGTTCGTGCCTTGGGCCACCCGAAGCGGCCAACTGCGGCCGCACCGGCGGCCCACAGCAGTGATTGCGTCGCGATGGTGGGCGATTCTCGCGGTCCTTGCACCATCCTTCGGCACGAAATCCCGGATTGACTCCGACTGTGGGCCCTGAATACTCCAAGATGCGCCGTTGAACTTCCTATCCTTCCTGCTTGAACGGAGCGTGTCTTGGCAATGGATCGGTGTTACGGGACCGGTCACGAGCCTTTCGAGCGCAGTGGCAAAGGTTTGGATGGTGCTCGAACCCTACTGCGTCCGATCCCTTTCCACTCCTTAACCCAGCCGAGGCAGACGCCGGCGTCCATGGGTCTCGCGATCAAATAGCCCTGGGCCAGGCCGCAGCCGAGCTGGCGAAGCAAGTTCCAGTCTTCCTGCGTCTCGACCCCTTCCGCCACGGCGGTGATGTTGAGCTTTCTTGCGATGTTCAGGCTGGATTCGAGCATCACCTTTGCCGAGTCGTGATGCGAGGCATTCGTCACGAACGACTGGTCGAGCTTTAGCTCGGTGAACGCGCTGCGCGCGAGTTGCTGCATCGAGGAGTAACCGGTGCCGTAGTCGTCGATCGACAGACCGAAGCCCTTCATGCGCAGCCGTGCGAGATTCTCCAACGCTGCCGGGACATCGGTCGCGGCCGCGGTCTCGGTAATCTCCAACGTCATGTGGCATGGTTCGACGTTCTCGGCGCGGATCAGCCGCGTGATGCGGTCAGCGAGCTCTACGTCGCCGAGTGACTTGTGCGACAGGTTGACCGAGACCGTGGCGTCGAGCCCCGTAGCGCGCCAGGTCCGACAGAATGCCGCGGCCTTGGTCACCATTATCCACGTGAGTTCGTCGATCAGCCCGCTCTCTTCGAGCGGCCCGATGAAGGCGTAGGGCGCTACGACACCATGTTGCGGGTGCCGCCAACGTGCGAGAGCTTCGGCTCTGCGAACGTGACCCGTGGCAAGTTCCACCTTCGGCTGGAAAAAGGGCTCGAATTCATCGTTCTTCAGTCCCGCTGCAATCGCTTCCACTCCGAATCTCAAGTCCGGAGACTTTCGCCGCTCTTTCTCGACCTGTGCCGCCTCGTGGCGCTTGATCAGGGGCTCCAGTTTCCGTGCCGTCGGCGGCTTTTCGACGACGCCCAGCAATATGACGCCATAGGCCCTGGCCATCGTCACCACCGAGGCCATCAGCGTGCGTTCCATCGCACTGGCAAGAATGATGGATACGCGTTGACGGGCTTGGCTCATGCGGCGGATGAATTCCATGCCATCCATCCCCGGCATGTCGAGGTCGCTGATGACGATATCGACTCGGCGGGTCGGATCCTGGATGATGCTCAACGCTGCGTGGCCATCGGCAGCTTCATGGACGCACGCCGCACCGAGTCTTTCGAGCATCCTGACCAGGGCGCCGCGTTGAAAGTCGTGGTCTTCGGCAACCAGAAAATGCAAGTTCGTGAATGTCATTTGTCTGTTTCCTGTTCTACCTGCTTGCTTACACGCGTGTCCCGGCTGCTTCGGGCTCGGCCGGGGACTCGTTCTCAAGGGCCTCGAGATAGGTGTGCATGCGCCTCCACTCCTTCTGAAAGGCTTCCAGGTTGGATTCGACCGCCGTCCAGTCGTTGGCGCGGCCGGCACACTCGATCCGTTCGCACAGGGTGGCGAGCTCCACCGCGCCGACCATCATGCTGGCGCCCCTCATACGGTGCATGGCACGGGTAACGTTACCAAAATCGCGATCGGCGAGAGCGGCGCGGAGCAGCGCCGCGTCTTGCTCGTTGGCGCGGCGAACCTCGATCAGAATATCCCGCTCTGCCGCACCATCGTCACCGCAAAGTTCGGCGAGCACCGAGCGATCGAACGGAGCCGCCAACTTGGACGCTGGTTCGCGGGGCGCCTGACCGAAGTCCTGCGCCGGTGCGATCACTACTTTCGATAACGGCAGCCATCGGTCGAGCTTCTCCATCATCTGCGTCAGCTCCACCGGCTTGGCCAGATAGTCATCCATGCCGGCGGCAAAGCAAACCTCGGCCTCGCCGCCCAGAGCGTTCGCCGTGCAGGCGAGGAGCCGGATGCGCTCGTGACCCTTTCCCGCCTCCAGTGCGCGAATGTTGCGGGCAAGATCATAGCCATCCATCTCCGGCATGTTGCAGTCGGTAATGATCACCGCAAACCGGCCGGTCTTCCATTTCTCCAGCGCTTCCACGCCGTTGTCGGCGCTCTCTGCGGCGTATCCCAGCACGCCAACCTGGCGAAGCAGGACCAGGCGGTTGATCGGATGGTCATCCACCACCAGGACCAGCGTGCCCTCCAGCACGGCTTCGGGAATACTGGGTGGCGCGCGCCGCATGAGCGACGCCCTACCTCCTGATTGCCGGCCGGCTGGCGAATCGGCGCGCACCAGATCGCCCGGGTCTGCGTGAGGAAGCGACAAGGTGAGGACCATGGTCGTCCCCTTGCCTAATTCGCTCACCATCGCAATCGAGCCGCCCATCATCTCCGCAAGTCGACGGCAGATCGACAATCCGAGACCCGTGCCGCCGAAGCGTCGCGTGGTTCCGGCTTCGGCTTGGCTGAACGGCTGGAACAAATGCTGTTGATTTTCAGCGGAGATGCCGATGCCGGTGTCCGCCACCGAGAACCGCACGCGGTCCTCACCATCGATTCGATCGACCAGTTCGGCCTTTACCTCGATGTGTCCATGCGAGGTGAATTTGAGCGCGTTGCTCACGAAGTTGTTCAGGATCTGCCTCAGCCGCAAGGGATCGACCAGCAGCGCCGGGCTGATGCCGGGATCGACACTGCGCTTGATCAGCAAGCCGATGCTGCTGGCATTGCCGGAATAAATGTTGTGCACGCCCTCGATGAGCGCCTTGATCGAGGTGGGCTCGGGACGCACGTCGAGCTTTCCCGCCTCGATTTTCGAGAAGTCGAGAATGTCGTCGATGATCCGCAGCAAGGATTTTGCCGATTCGCGCACAATCTCGACCGTGGTTCGTTGTTCCGCTTCGAGCTTGGTGAGGCTCAGCAACTCGACCATGCCCAGCACACCGTTCATGGGCGTCCTGATTTCATGACTCATCGTCGCCAGAAAGGTGCTCTTGGCGCAGTTGGCGGAATCGGCCGCTTGGGTCGCCGTTTCCAGCTGCGCGGTGCGCTCGGCGATGCCGCGTTCGAGCTGTGCGTTGAACTGATTGATCTGGCCCAGCGCTGCGTGAAGCTGCCGGTAGGGCTCTTCGATCGTCCCGACGAAGATGGCCCTGTACAGGAACAGGTAGGAGACTGCCTTGTAGACGTGCCCCATCAGGTTGAAGATGTCGGTCAGGCTCGAGTAGAGCGTGAAGAAGAACTCGCTCATGGCCATCGCACACACCGCACCGAATAGCGCCGCTGCCTCGAATGGCTGCGGCTTTCGCATCATCACCAACAGCACGCACGCCGCCACGAGATTGGCCGCGATGATCGCGTACTCCACGTAGAGCTTGAACGCGGTAAGGCCTTGCCCCGCAATGAAGGTGCGCGGTACGGCCTCGGCTTGGTACAGGAATACCCAGTGCGCGAATCCGACGCCGGCGAGGACCGCTCCCAGCAGGACGAATCGGGTGGCGCGGGATGCGAACGCCCGCCACGGCACGAGCGCGACCGCCAATAGCGCTACGGCGGCCAGGACGCGTGCGGCAAGCCAGAAGTTGATTGCCTTTTCGGGGCTGCTCGGCGTAACGAAGTCCGGCATACCCGGAAAGGAGAGCGCGTGCGAGAAATCGAGCAAGCCGACGCCGAGGAACGCGCACGCCAGCAGCACGATATTGCCGGGGCGAACTCTGCTGTAAGCGTTCCATCCGACTGCGAACACCAACATTGCGATGACGATTGCGGCCGTCTCGAACAGCGTGTGGAGCGGCACGTAACCAGCGATGCCGCGGGCGGCTGACGGCGGTGGCAACACCCACGACAGCAGCAATATCAGCGCAAGCAGGCCGACAACGATGGCGCTCCTGCGCAGAGGATCTCGGTGACTAGGATGCATCTGTAGGGCTCCTCACTGCGGGCGCTGGTACGTGCCCGAATGGTCGTCTTCCACCACGGATGGCGTCTTACACACCAGCTCGCTCGTATCCACTGTTCACTACACGATGGTCGCGGTTATAGGGCGTTGAACGCAGCTCTTTGTCGACGTGCGTCACTAAGTGCTTGGGACGGTCATGGCGCCGTCGCTGGATACGCCTTTACAGACCTGCTCCTAGGTCGTGAGCAAGCCTTGGACCACGTAGTGGAGTTGCCCCACCCTCGCGGACGGGGTTGGCGCTTGGATTCAAGCGATCTGCGAGGCGACCGCCATGCGCGGAACAGGGATCGGTCGATGGGGAAGGACTTCGAAGTTGGAGCCCGACCTCGGCTGTCACGGTTTACTGCCGGTTCTATTTCCCGCCGTCGATGCCCAGCGTCTGTCCGGTAATCCACCCGCCGTGATCCGAGGCTAAAAACAGAACACCATGCGCAATGTCTTCAGGCGTGCCGAGCCTTTTGAGAGCGATTGCATTCACCAGCGCTTGCTGACCCTCTGCACCAAGGCATTCTCACTGGCGCTCGGTGTTGGCGTTGGACCGCACGAAACCGGGCGCGATGCAGTCGACGGTGATTCCCCACGTGCCGAGCTCATGTCCGAGTTGGCGCGTCAGGCTGATCGGGGCGGCTTTGGCGGCAGCATAAGCCTGGATGCCGGGCAGGCTTATCGTGAGTCCCGCACCGCTGGAAATGTTGACGATGCGCCCCGCGCGCGCGGCCTTCATCCCCCGGCGCGATCGCCTGACACAGGTAGAACGCGCCACTGACGTTGACGGTGAAAAGCGTGTTCCATTCATCCGGGGTGACGATTTCCAATGGCCTGCCGATTTGACCCGGTACGCCTCCGGCATTGTTCACCATCACTCCCCAGGACGACGCGGTGTCTTCGGCATGCCCTCATGTCGCCTCCTTGAGAGGAGATAGAAGCCACCGAATCCGATGAGCACCAGCGGAAGGCCGAGCATTCGTCGCTGTCGGTCTCGTGCCTTATCGCGCAGATGGCGCAAGACGAGCTGCTCACCCGCCGAGATCTCGTTGCGGCCGGCCAGGTACTGGCGCAGGCGTTCGATCTTCTCTGGATCCATCTCTCGCTTTGTCCATCGCACGTCCTGCTCAAGCTCGCGCAGTCGCGCGAGCTCGGCCTTGGCGCGCTCGATCGACT
>JBPCLS010000252.1:0-2973 GCA_051003055.1 Casimicrobiaceae bacterium | reverse complement strand
GACCAGGACCACATGCGCAAACGTGCGTCCGCCGAAAAAACCGTACAACGTGAAATCGCGTGGAAGAGCGAGATTGACCACGAGTGAGTTGGCGGGCTCGGCCAGTAAATCGGTCAAGTAGCGTGATGTCCCGCCGTCGGGATAACCTTCCCACCAATCCTGCGTGGACCCACCTGGAGGAACGCGCGAGAAGTCCTGCGCGATATTACTGCAGCCCACTTGATTAAGGCCGGGCGGCGCTGGCGGTAGCGGTCCGCCGGATACCGCTCGCGCGGAAAAAGAAAGCGCCGCGAATGCGCACAGCGCAACGGCCCGAATCCCCGCTGGAACAAATCTCGACACAGTAAAGCTCCCGAAAAAGAATTGGACGAGCCTGCGCGGTCGTTGTTCCGGGCGACCATCGCGACGCCCGCCGTTCGTCTGCGCGGGTGCTGCTCCCGGCAACCAGCCGCCTCGCCCGCTCGGCGCGTCTCGCTCCTGGACGCTGTCATTCCGGCAGCGCGAGGAATCTGCATGCGCAGTCAAGCAGCGGATATTTCAGCCACGGCGCCGTGTGGGACAGTGAACGCGCGCAGCCCCCGCATATCTGGCGCAAGTTCCAGCACCGACACGCCGTCGCCTATACAACGATTGGGCGACGCGGGGCGTTGACCGGCCCTGGTGCTTAAAGGACCGACGTGCCCGACGGGTGCTACAACGGACAAGCGGGCGCGTTGACCTGCTCGGGGGCAAAAGGACCGACGTGCCCGTTGGGTATTGCGACGGACAAGCGCTTAGAACGCGGCGGCCGTCAACGCGAGCACGCTTTCTCCGCCCTCGGTAATCGTGTGCGCCAGCCCCGACGCCTGCGGCAGCATCGAATCCGCGTAAAACCGCGCCGTGGCGATCTTCGCGCGCAGGAACTCCGCATCGCCCTGGCCCGACGCCAATTGCTGCGATGCCAATAGCGCCGCACGGCCCATCTGCCAGCCGCCGGCGACAATGCCCCAAAGTTGCAGGTACGGGACCGAACCCGCGTGCGCCACGCGAGGATTTTCCGCAAAGGTTCGGACGACCCATTCAATCGCCGCTTGCAGCGCGGCGATCGCCGAGGCGAGCGACAGCCCGATCGCCTGCAGCGACTTATCGCCATGCGCCGCAAGCTTGGCCGCTACGCGGTCAATCTCCCCCGCGACCTGGTAGGCCACGGCGCCGGCATCGCGCGCGGTCTTGCGGCCGATGAGATCGTTCGCCTGAATGCCCGTGGTTCCTTCGTAAATGGTGATGATGCGCGCGTCGCGATATTGTTGCGCAGCGCCAGTTTCTTCGATGAAACCCATGCCGCCGTGCACCTGAACGCCTAGGTAGGTCACTTCCTGCGCCACCTCGGTCGACCAGCCCTTGACGATCGGAATCATGAGATCGACGAATGCCTGATGGCGCTTGCGCGCGTCCGCCTCGGGGTGGCTCCTCGCGTTGTCCATCGCGGCAGCCGTGACGTAGGCCACTGCGCGCATGGCCTCCGTATACGCGCGCATGGTCATCAGCATGCGGCGGATATCCGGGTGCTCGATGATCGCGCCCGCCGTGGGACCCTTTTCGAATCCGACGGCCTTGCCTTGCACCCGCTCTCGGGCGTGCGCGACCGCCCGCTGGTACGCACGCTCGGAAATGCCAACACCTTCCATGCCCACCGAGAATCGTGCCAGATTCATCATGATGAACATGTATTCGAGTCCGCGATTCTCTTCGCCGACGACATAGCCTTCGGCGCCGCCATGGTCGCCGTAGGCCATCACGGCGGTCGGGCTGGCGTGAATGCCAAGCTTATGCTCGATCGATACGCAGTGCACGTCGTTGCGGGAACCGAGCGAACCGTCGTCGTTGACCAGAAACTTCGGCACGACGAACAAAGAAATTCCCCTGACGCCCTCCGGCGCATTCGGCGTGCGTGCGAGCACGAGGTGGATGATGTTGTCGGTGTAGTCGTGCTCGCCGTAGGTGATGAAGATTTTTTGCCCAAACAGTTTGTACGTGCCGTCGCCTTGCGGCACCGCCCGCGTGCGCACGGCGGCAAGATCGGAGCCGGCTTGCGGTTCGGTCAAGTTCATCGTGCCGGTCCAGGACCCTTCGACCATTTTCGGCAAGTACGTGGCCTTGAGTTTGTCGGAGCCGCGCAGTTCAATCGCCTCAATCGCGCCCTGCGTCAGCAGCGGACACAGATCGAACGCCATGTTGGATGCGTGCCACATTTCTTCGACGGCGGTGGCAACGAGTTGCGGCAGCCCCTGTCCGCCGTAGTGTTCGCTCTTGGTGAGACCGTTCCAGCCATTCTTGACGAACTGCCAATACGCGTCCTTGAAGCCCGCCGGCGTCTTGACCGAGCCATCGGGCAAGCGCTTAGCACCCTCGCGATCGCCGGGCCCATTGAGCGGATCGAGCACATTGGTGGCAAACTTCGCCGCTTCCTCGAGAATCGCCGTGACCGTTTCGGGGGTCGCTTCGACAAAACCGGGCAGCTTCGCGACCTGGTCCAGACCTGCGAGCTCGTTCATCACGAATTGCATCTCGGCAAGCGGTGCTTGATAGGCGCTCATTGAATACTGACTGTCACGTGCGTCATCCTAATTCGGCGGTCAATTGCGGAACGATATCGAAAAGATCCCCGACCAGCCCATAATCCGCCATTTGAAATATCGGCGCCTCCGGATCCTTGTTGATCGCGACGATCACCTTGCTGTCCTTCATCCCGGCCAAGTGCTGGATCGCTCCGGAAATGCCAATCGCGATGTAAAGATCCGGCGCCACGATCTTTCCCGTCTGCCCCACTTGGTAATCGTTTGGAACGTACCCGGCGTCCACCGCCGCGCGCGACGCTCCGATCGCCGCGTTCAACTTGTCGGCCAGCGCTTCGAGCATCTTGAAATTTTCGCCACTGCCCAACGCACGCCCGCCGGAAATGACGATGCGTGCGCTGGTGAGTTCGGGGCGCTC
>JBPCLS010000251.1:0-4889 GCA_051003055.1 Casimicrobiaceae bacterium | reverse complement strand
TTCCGGGATGCTCTCCTCAGGAAAATGCTCTCGGATGTGCTCCCATTGATCATCAGTCAAGCGCAACATGAATGCGATTGTAGATACACGAAATCATGATGCCAACAATTTTGAGATAGGTTCTAGTAAGTCGGACATCGATCCGTGTACCCGAGGAGGAGAAGAATGCCTGCCCGCGTCTTGCTTCTGCGTTTTATCGCCGCCGTTCTCGCGCTGGGACTTTACGCGGTGCCAGCCCGCGCGGAAGTGACCATAACCTACGCCGATTGGCAGCTTGCGCAGGACGTCTGGGGGAAATCGCTTCGCACGGCGATTGCCGAGTTCGAAAAGGAGAATCCCGACATCAAGGTCAGGCCCGAGCCCGTACCCCTGGCGCAGCGCGATGTGAAATTCACGACCGCAATTCGTGCGGGCGAAGGCCCCGATGTCTTCGCGCTCGATGCGAACCCGGTTCGCCAATACATCGCCGAAGGTTGGGTTCGGGACCTATCGCCATTCATCCAGCGGGAAGGCGGCAGCAAGTTCACGTCGGACTTCTATCCGAACACGCTGTTGCCGGTAACCGTGGACAAGAAGATCTACGGAATTCCGATGAACACCGTCGCAATGGGTCTCGTGTACAACACTAAGCTCTTCGAGGAAGCTGGAATCGCCGCTCCGCCGAAGACCTGGGACGAGTTCCGTTCAGCCGCGAAGAAATTGACGCGTTCTTCCACCCCCGGCGGTCCGGTCGACCGCTGGGCGTTCACCGTGGTGATGGCGCCGGCTGGATTCGACTTGCGCGTATCCTCGATCATCCGCGGGTTTGGCGGCGATTTCCTGACGCCCGACTGGCAACACTCGGCGCTCGATACGCCGGAAGTCAAGGCCGCGTTCAACTACATCCTCGACCTGATCCAGGTCGACAAGACGATTCCACCCGGGGTCACCCAGGTCGACGCCAATGGTGCGCGCCGCATGCTGGCCAATCGGCAGATCGCGATGAAGATCGGCACGACGTGGAGTTTCGCGGAGGTCAGCGCGATGAACCCGCAACTCGACGGCTGGAACGTGCTGAAGATCGCGCCGATGCCGCGGCAGCCTGGCGCAAGCAAGGCGGTCTACACGACGCTCTATCAAAAGTCCATCTTCATAAACAAGAACAGCAAGAACCCCGACGCGGCGTGGAAGCTGGTCAAGTTCCTGACCGATGGGCCACGCATGCAACGCTGGTTCGACGACAACAACATGCTTTCCTCGAGGCGCAGCGTGAATGAGGGGTACGACAAGATCAAATCGAGCCCCTCCGCTGCGCTGGTGGCCGCCGAGATCCAGCATGGCGCCTTTCTTCCCTTGATTCCGCAATGGCCCCAGGTCCTGGATGCGTTCCGGCAAAATCTCCAGGCGGCGGCGTCCGGCAGCAAGACGCGCGACCAGGCGCTGGCCGACGCGCATTCGCAAGTGGAAACCATCCTGCAGCGCAAGTAGTCGGGCCTGATTGCGATGGGAGACCGCGGTCTTCCGCCGCGCCGTGGTGACTTGCGGCACGCCGACAGGATCGTGAAGCGATGATTGGCGAGCGGAGCACGGGTTACTGGTTCGTCGCTCCCGCGTCCCTGCTTCTGTTCGTCGTCCTGGGCTTCCCGGTCGTGGCCGCGGTCCTCGGCAGCGTCGGTTTCAAGTGGGGCGCCCAGGCGAGCCTGAGTTTCGGCGCCTACGCGCGCCTGTGGACGGATGCCGAGTTCATCGGCGCCGTGCGCAACACGGCCATTCTGGTCGGTGGAATCGTGTCGTTGCACCTGGTGCTCGGAATGTCCGTCGCCTTGTTGCTGAACGCAGAGCTTCGGTTCCGCTGGCTGTTTCGCATGCTGGCGATCCTGCCATGGACGATGCCCGATGTGATCGGCGGAATCATCTTTCGATTCATCTTCGATACGCTGTACGGTGGGCTGAATGCAGGGGCTTTGGCACTGGGATGGATCGACCAGCCGATCGACTGGCTTGGACGGCCCGCTCTCGCGCTCGCAAGCCTCATCGCCGCCGAGACGTGGCGCGGCTACCCCTATGTGATGCTGATCCTGCTGGCAGGTCTGCAAGCGATTCCGCGAGAGCAATACGAAGCGGCCGCAATCGACGGCGCCGGCTGGTGGCAGACGTTCCGTTACGTCACGGTCCCGAATCTGTCGACGATGATCATCATCAGCGTCGTGCTCGACGCCGTGTGGCAATGCCGGCTGTTCGGGATGGTCTTCGGCATGACCGGAGGGGGGCCCGGCCAGGCAACGCAGAACCTGTCGCTGTTCGTTTACAAGCAATACTTCCAGTTCTTCGACACCGCCTATGCATCCTCCGCGGCGGTCGTGCTCGCCGCGATCCTGCTGGTTGCCGCAATGCCCTATCTGCGCCTTACCTTGCGCGAAAGGGAGTAGATCCCCTATGCCGCGCGCCCGCTTCACCTGGATCTCGCTGTATGCGGCGCTCGTCGTCATGGCGCTCTACAACCTGCTGCCGTTCTTCTGGATGGTGAGCTCCTCGCTGAAGACCGATCTCGAGGTCACTTCGTTTCCCGCCACGCTGCTGCCGCGAACGTTGACGGCCGACGCCTACGTGCGCATCTGGAACCAGGAAGGGTTCCCGCAATACTTCCTGAACAGCATCAAGGTGTCCGCGGCGACCGCTCTTCTTTCCGTGACCGCGGGGCTTTTCGCCGGCTATGGATTCTCGCGTTTCCCGTTTCGCGGCAAGAACGCGCTGATGCTCGCCTTCCTGGCCAGCCAGATGCTGCCCGGCGTGCTACTCGTGGGACCGTACTTCAAGATGCTTTCGCTCGTGGGTCTCTACGATACGCATTTCGGACTGATCCTCGCGCAGACCACGATCACGCTGCCTTTCAGTGTGTGGATGCTGAAGGGCTACATCGACACGCTGCCGGTCGAAATCGACGAGGCTGCCCTCATCGATGGCGCTTCCCGTGCGCAATGCCTGATCCGTTGCATCCTGCCGAGCATCCTCCCCGGCGTCGTGGCAACCATGATCTTCGCCTTTCTGCTGGCATGGGGAGACCTGTTGTGGGCGCTGTGCCTGATCAACGATCCAGCCAAGCAGACGATGACGCTGGGCATCACCAATCTCGTTGGCCAGTTTCGCGTGCTGTGGTCGGACGTTATGGCGGCGACTGTCATCGGTTGCGCGATACCGGCCCTGTTCTACGTGATGCTGCAACGTTATCTCGTGCAGGGCGTGGCGGGTTCGGCGGTGAAGGGTTAAGCGTCCTTGAACTACGTACGCATCGGTGACTCGGACGTCCGCATTTCCACGATCGCCCTCGGTGGTCACGAGTATTTGCCGGACGGCCGCTCGCGAGGTTTCAACGAGGACTTGTCGAAGGCCATCACGCCGGGTTACCTGTTCCCGGATTTTGGCGGCGAACAGCGCAAGGGCGTCCTGCGAAAAGCGTTCGATCTCGGAATCAACCTGTTCGACGTGACGCTCGATTCCGAGAAAGAGGCGCTCGGTCGTAATCTCGCCGAATTGTCGCCGCCGTACGACGTCTATGTGCAGACCCGTCCGGAAGGCATGGTGTACGGCTACGACCCGGGCAATCGTAAAATGACGGAGGGAAGCCTCCTCCGCGCCGAGGTCCAGCGCATGCTCCGGCTGCTCAAGCGCGACCGGATCGATTTTCTCAACCTCGGCATCCTTGCCGATGCCATCGAACGCGATCCTGATTTTCTCGCCACGCTCGGCCACAACATCGAGATGCTGCGCAACGAAGGCATGATCCGCTTCGCCTGCGCCGATACGTTCTCGGGCGAAGCGACGTATCTTGCACAGATCGATTGCGGCGGATTCGCGGCGCTGAACGTGAATTTCAACTTGGCGGATGACGCTGCGTTGCGCGCTGTCATACCCGCCGCCAGTCGCGCCGGCATGACGGTCATCGTACGCGAGGCCTTCATGAAAGGCGCGCTATTTCGCCTGGGGAGCGAGGCGGGGATCGCAGACCCGCGACTGCTCGCTCGTGTCGCTGTGAAATGGGTCTACAGCCAAGCGGGCGTCGATGCGGTCATCGTCGGCGCCGGTAACGCGGAGCAATTGCAAGAAAACGCCAGCGTGACGAACGATCCGGCATTGTCCGAGCCGGAGCGCTCGGTGCTGGAGAGGCTCGCTACAAGCGAGGCATTCGGCAGGCTGCGGACAACGAAACGGGCTGATTTCCTCGGAACGGCCAGGTCGTAACCAAACGAGACCGCGGCTGGGGCATGTGTCGAAATGGCGATTCGCGTCTTTCACCGCCGTCGGCACAGGAATACTTGGTCGGATTCGCCATCGTCGTCGAGCGGTCGCTCGAACATCTGCACGGAAAAGCCTGCGCTCGAAAGGATGCGGTGCCATGTCGCGGTCGAGAAGAGGCCCTCGACGTGCCGATCGTGGACCGCTTTGACGGTGCTCTCCTCCCGCATGAGGAACGCGTACTCGACGATGTAGGTGTCGTCGGCGGGTTCCGGATCCCACGTCCACTCCAGACCTCGAAGGGCGCGGGGGGCGTCGTCACCGCCGAAGCTGTTGGTGACCTCGTGGAACGTCTCCCGCACGTAGTCGGGCGCGAATACAGCGGCGCCGCCGGGCCGCGTGTGCTCGAACGCCGTGCGGGCCGCGGCGAGGAGATCCTCCTCGCTGGTCATGTACATCACGGCGTCGTGGATGAGGACCGCATCGAAAGTCCGGTCGAGCCGCAGCGAGCGCATGTCTCCGGCGATGTGCTCGCACTCCGGGTTGAGCTCGCGGCTCAAGCGCCGCACCCCCTCGGAGGGGGCGGAAAGCGTGCAGCGAAAGCGGCGTTTCAAATGAAACGCGTTGTTCCCGGCCCCGGCGCCCAGCTCCAGCAATGTAGCCGCCGAGGGCATTCC
>JBPCLS010000250.1:0-7971 GCA_051003055.1 Casimicrobiaceae bacterium | reverse complement strand
TCCTTTCAACAACCGCGGGCGTTCTGCGCCGACATGATCGCGGCGGCGAGTTCGAGATCCTCGGGAAAGGTAATCTTCAGATTGAAGTTGCTCCCAAGCACGACGCGCGGTTGCAAGCCCAACGCCTCGATCGCATGGGCTTCATCGGTCCAGCGCTCGATGTCCGGATCCGCTAGCGCCTTGCGCAAGACGCCGTAGCGAAACATCTGCGGCGTCTGGGCTCGCCAGACCCGGTCGCGCGGCTGGCTCGTGCTTACACGTCTGTCATCGGTGACAATTTTCAGCGTGTCGGACACGGGAATGGCAAGCAGACCGCCGACCTTGTCGTCCGTCAGCTCGGATTGCAGACGCAACGACGCAGCCCGGTCGATGCAAGGTCGTACGGCATCGTGAACGACGATCCAGTCGTCGTCGTCGACCCCGGTCAAGGCATCGATCGCGTTGCGAACGGTCATTTCGCGACTCTCGCCACCGCACCGAAGGATTCTCATACCTGCTCGCATCTCGATGCAATCCTCGAACCAGCGGTCTTCGCGGGCGAGCACCACGCTGATGGTCGATTCGGGAAAGCTCGACGCCATGCGATCGATCGCGTGCTGCAATACAGGCCTATCCAAAAGAGGCAGGTACTGCTTGGGAATGCTAGCACCGAAACGGAAACCGTTGCCGGCGGCGGGAATGACGACGTGATAGCGCATGGCTCGCTATGCGGGTTTCTGCAGCAGCGCTAGGGAAGCGGCCTACGGTCCCAGCATTGCATTGGCCTGCTTGTTGTCACGGTCCACGGAAGCGATGAGTCGCCGACTGAAGCAACTCTATGTTTTGAATGGTGGGCCGTGAAGGATTCGAACCTTCGACCTACGGATTAAGAGTCCGCTGCTCTACCAGCTGAGCTAACGACCCGCGTTGTCACGGTGTTTGTTCTTGCTTGGCCTACCGCCGGATGATGGGCACACTGGTAGGCCGTGCTGGATTCGAACCAGCGACCAACGGATTAAAAGTCCGCTGCTCTACCAACTGAGCTAACGGCCCGCCGCAAAGAGGCGCGATTATAGCCGACGCTCTAACCAGCCAACAAGCTTCGCTCGTTCAAGTGCCGTCGGCATCACTCGCGTCGAACGCGCGCAGCGCCGTCAGTTCGAATCCTGCGACAGAAACGCGGGGAGCGAAGCGAACTCAATGCCCTCTTCGGACAACGCTTGCGCCTCATCGCGCGACGCCTGCCCACGAATCGCGCGCGCCGGCACTTCGTTGTAGTGGATCTTGCGCGCCTCTTCCGGAAAACGCTCGCCAACGTTCTCGGTGTTGCGCACGACTTCACGCATCTTGGCGAGCAACTCGGGCGACAACCCGGCGATCGCTTCCGAAGAAGGGGCCGCTGGCGTCGGTTCGCGCACGACGACAGCGGATTTGTTGACTCGAACCTTTGCCGAAGGCATGCGAGCCACGCTTGCGTCATCGCATACGGGGCAGCGGACGAGACTGCTTGCCTGCTGTCGGGAGAATTCGTCGCCCGACCCAAACCAGCCCTCGAACGCATGGCCGTGACTGCAACGAAGGTCGAAAACGATCATAGTGTTGAAACGCAATTCGTGGCGGCGCCGTTGACGCTCACGCCATTTTTTCCAGCCGCCAGACCTGATAGCGGACGGCAGCCACACTGCCCCCCACGATCGCCGCGAACGTCAATATCGAGCCGAAGGCCAGCGTGGAAATGCCCGTCAGTCCCTGCCCGATCGTGCAACCCAGCGCGGTAACGCCGCCGAAGCCCATCAGCGTTCCGCCAACGATGTGATTGGCAACGTCTTCCACCGAGCCGAAACCCTCCCAGCGAAAGGTCCGCGTCACCAGCGCATAGATTCCCGACCCTGCGATCATGCCGAGCACCCCAGCGATCCCGAACGTCACGATGCGCGTCGTGTCGCTCCACAACATCAAAAGTTCCAGCGTGTAGGCTACCGGCGCAGTGAAGCTGAACGACTCGATCCGGCCGGAGTTGGTCGCGACGAATTTTTCCTCGAGCGTCGCCGGATCTTCGGCCAGATAACCCAAGTGGCCCGAGACAAACCAGCCGCCGACGATCACCAATCCGACGACGATGCCGCCCACGATAAGCTCGGGCGTCGTACGGAAATCGCGATTCGCGAAGACGTAGATCAAGAGCAGCGCGGCGATCGCAAACGGGGCCCAGATTTGCGCGGCAGTGACGCCTAGCCCCGCGAGAATCGCCGGCAAATCGGAAGTCGCCGCACCCGTCGCTGCGAAATCGATACGCCAGGGATCAAGTCCGGCTGTGCGCCAAATCGCGAACAGTCCGCGCAACGTCATGTACGCCGACACGCCGAGCACGACCAACACGATCCACGATTTCAGATTGCCCGCACCCGCGCGGATCAACGTCTTGCTGCCGCAACCCGACGCGAGCGTCATCCCGAAACCGAACATCATGCCGCCGACGAGGTACGAAAGCCACGACACCTGCGCGCCGGTATAGATCGACTTCGACAGATCGATCAATCCTGCCAACGCGAGCGCTGCACTGCCGCCGATCGCCACGGCGATCGCGAGCACCCACATACGCATCCGGCGCCAATCGCCGAAGTTCACGATATCGGTGACCGCGCCCATTGTGCAAAAGTTCACGCGATTCGCCACCGCGCCGAACACGAACGCAAGCGCGAACGCAAGCCCGGCGATGACAACGGGCAAATTGGCGGTGGGGGCGGAGTCCATAGCAGGGAAATTATGGCACGGTCGCTCGCTCAAGCCGGCCAGCATGCGCTCTCGCCGGCGCAACCGCGCTTACTCCAGCGAGTGCGAGCCCGGGCGCTTAAACCCGGCGCACTTAACCCCATTCGGCGAGCAGCGCCGTTTATAGGCAGTAGACAAACCGACCCGCTGGCGCAGCCCACCTACTCGCAGGAGAACGAAAATGCACGTCGCACCCCAGTTCTTACGGCACTGGCTTGCCGCCCCGTTACTCGCGCTGGGAATGGCCGCTGGCGCAACCCACGCGCACACGTACGCTCCGCCGCACGTGCAGGGCGGACTCGCCCAGCTTGACGTCTTCGATCGCGCCGACGGCATGGCGTTGCCGGTGTACGGGAAGGATGGCCGGAACTACGTCGTCGGCACTCCGGGTCACGAGTATGCGTTGCGCATCCGGAATACGACCGGTGGCCGGATTCTCGTGGTGACAAGCGTGGACGGTGTCAACGTCGTCTCCGGCGACACCGCCGCGCCCGGGCAGTCGGGTTACGTGTTGTCGCCGTGGAGCAGTGTGGAAATCGCCGGATGGCGCAAAAGTCTCGACCGTACGGCGGCGTTCTTCTTCACCGAGCACGACAATTCATACGCGGCGCGCACCGGACGGCCGCACAACGTGGGCGTCATCGGCGTCGCGATATTCCAGGAAAAAGTCAGGCCGATTGCCTGGCAGCCGTTCGAGCGGCAACGCATCGCGACGGAGCAAGCGCCGAGTGCGGCACCCGCACCGTCATCCGAGAGCCGCGCCGATGCAGCGGCTGCTGCGTCGGGAGCGATGCGGGAGGAACGTGCCGTGGATGATATGGCGGCCAGCCCATCGCGCGATGCCGCGAAAACACTGTCGTCGCGACTGGGCACGGGACACGGCCGTAGCGAGCATTCGCGGGTCAGCGTCGTGCGGTTCGAACGCGCGACCGAATCGCCGGCGGAGACGTTGTCGGTGCAGTACGATCGCCGGGAGAATCTGGTTGCGTTGGGGGTGCTACCTTCGCCCCGAGTAGCGCGTCATTCGCCGGACCCGTTCCCCGGTACGTTGCGTTTTGCGCCGGACCCGATGCGATGATGCACAAAACTGCAGGACGTTGATCTCGCCGCCCGCCCGATCGCGCACCCGGCGTTGAATCACGTCGGGTGCGCTTGCATACTGGCGGAGCCATGTCGCGCTCCGCCAGCGTTCCTTCAAGCCGTGCTTCGAACGTCGCGCACGACAACGATTCGGACGAAGTGCTGATGCAGGACTACGCCGCAGGCCGCGCGGGTGCCTTCGACCGGTTGTACCTCCGGCACAAGGGCGGCGTCTACCGTTATCTGCTCCGCCACTGCGGCAACGTGGCGACGGCCGAGGAACTGTTTCAGGACATCTGGATGAACGTGATTCGCGTCCGCGCCAACTATGTACCGACGGCCAAGTTTACGACGTGGCTCTACACGCTCGCACACCATCGGATGATCGATCACTGGCGGGCGTTTGGGCAGGTGAAGGTTACCTCGGTCGATACCGACGACTCGACGCGCGAAACGGTCGAGACGCTGCCAGGGTCAAGCCGCGAGGAGCCGGAAGCACAGCGCGCGACGCGCGAGCTTGGAGCAAGTCTGCGGGCGGCCTTGGCGACACTGCCTCCGGAACAACGCGATGCGTTCCTATTGCAGCAGGAGGCGGGGTTGTCGCTCGCCGAGATTGCGGAACTGACCGGAGCGGGTCCTGAAACCGTGAAGAGTCGCTTGCGCTACGCGGTTGCGAAGCTGCGAGCCGAGTTGGCGCCGCTGCGCGAGGATTTGCGATGAGCGTCGAGCACGATCCCATTCGCGACGCAGCGCTGGACGCGGTGTGGCGCGAGCATTCGCGCGAGACGCCAGCGCCGCACCTCGACCAGGCCATCATTGCCGCGGCGCATCGCGCCGTCGGCAGCGTTCCCCAGGATAGTGTTGCCGCGGCGGCCACGCGACCGCAACGGTGGTGGATGCCGCTCGCTGCCGCGGCCGCAATCGGCACTATCGCCGTGGGTGTGTTGCAAGTCACGCCGCCACAAGAGTTCGTGGATGCACCGCCAATACATGAGGCCACGTTGCCGAGCACCGGCGCACGGGACGCAACGGATGTAGCGAAGCTTGGGGAATCGATACAGGGCGCGCAAACATCGGAGCAAACCGCCGCTGCAACGCAGCCATCCGTCGATCAACGCGCACTCGCGCGCGCGCAACGAAACGCGGAGCGAAGCCCGGAGCGGGATACGGATCGAACTGTAGAACGCAGTGCGCGCCGGCGCGAAGTCCCCGCCGTACGCTCACCAGCAGGCCACGAACAAGGAACCGGCGAATCGGACTCACTCGCTACCGGTCACGCACCGGCTGTTGCCAAGTCTTTGGCGCGAAGCGACGCCGCTGTGGCGGCAGAGCCCGCAACGCAGCCCGCTGCTGCACCTGCGCCGCTGCCCACATCGCCGCCCGCTGCCGCGCCTGAACGTGCGCCAATGTTCGCACCGCGCTCCGCTGTTGCGCCTACAACAGCGCCAGTGCTGGTGCCTCCACCGCCGCCCGCCACCGCTGCCGCGCCTGCGCCACCGCCGCCCGCTGCGCCGGGCACCGCGCCTCCGGAAACGTATGCGCCCACACCGTCTGGCCGCATTGCGCCAGCGCCGCAGCGCCAGCAGCCGATGCGGGAACAGGTGCGCGAACGCGAAGCGCTCGGTGCCGCGGCAAGTCGCGCCGAATCGCCACTACTCGCGAAGACCTCGCTCACACCCGAAGAAGCGCGCGCGTGGGCACGCGAACCTGACGCGTGGATCGCGCGGATTCGTCGCCTGCGCGACGAAGGCCAAACGGTCGCGGCAGTCAGGGAGCTCGCGGCGTTTCGCGCGACGGTAGCGGACGCCGAGCGGCGCGTGCCGTTCGATTTACGCGAGTGGGCCGCAACCGTCGCGCGGTAACGTTTCTCGTTGCGTCCCCGCTTCATCTCCCACCTGTGACTTGCGCCGAGCCCCTCCTTGGACCCGGAAGCCAGGGCGCGGCCGTTGCGTGTCGGGCTCTGCTCGGTCGAGAGCCGACGGGCGCTACGCGCCTTTGCCTGCGGCCGGCTCTCTCACTCGCGCTTGCGCCGCGCGCGTGTATGTATCTGCGCTCTTCTTTCTGCGGCTTGGTCAAGCGATCGCAGCAGCTTCTTGATCGGGGCCGGCAATGCCGCGCCGTGCGCATCGGCGGGAGAGAGCCACAGCAACCCCGGCGCCTCCGCACGCGCCGGCCATTGGCCGACAATGACGCGGCGGGGATGCAGTGTCAACGCGTAATGCGTAAAGCCATGCGCGATCAGCGGCAGCTCGTCGCCGAGCACCGCGTCAACGGCAAACCGAGTGCGCATACTTGCGCCGATATCCGCGTCCAGCGGCAATTCCGGCAGGCTCCACAAGCCGCCCCAGATGCCCGTCGCCGGCCGTTTTTCCAGCAGGATTTCGCCGCCGCGTTCGATCAACAATACACGGACCGCGCGCCGCGGCAGGGTCTTGCGCGGGCGCGGCGATGGCAATTCGTTCACTCGCCCCTCGCGCAACGCGACGCAGTCAGCACGTACCGGACAGACGACGCACCGGGGTTGCGCACGCGTGCAGACGGTCGCACCCAAATCCATCAGCCCCTGCGTATAAATTTCCACATTGCGCGCGGGAAGCAGCGCCTGCGCCGCTTGCCAGAGCCGCGCTGCAACTTTCGGCGCGCCTGGATACCCGGCGATGGCATGGTGGCGCGCGAGCACGCGTTTGACGTTGCCTTCAAGAATCGCCGCACGTGCGCCGAATGCCAATGAGACAATCGCGGCGGCGGTCGACCGGCCAATGCCCGGAAAGGTGGCGAGCGTGGCGGCGTCCCGCGGAAATTCGCCGCCGTGCCGCAAGACGACCTCGCACGCCGCGGTGTGCAGGTGATGCGCGCGGCGGTAATAACCGAGGCCGCTCCAGCGTTCCAGAACACGTTCCCGCGACGCGCTGGCCAACGCACGGACGTCGGGAAATGCCTGGAGAAACTTTAGATAATAGGCGACCACCGTCGTCACCTGCGTTTGCTGCAACATGACCTCGGAGAGCCAGATTCGATACGGGTCGCGCGTGTGTTGCCACGGCAGATCATGCCGGCCGTGAACGCGTTGCCACGCGATCACGCGCTGCGCAAACCCTCCATCACCGCGCGCTGCGTCCGGCTCAGCGCATTCCAAGGCGTTGTCTCGCCTTCGCGGCAGCCTCGGATTGCGGAAATTTGACGATCAGCTCTTCCAGCGTGCGCCGCGCGATCGCGTTGTCGGCGAGCTCCGATTGCGCGGAGGCGATATTGAGCAATGCGTCGGGCACTTTCTGACTGTCCGGATACGCCTGGATCAATTGTCGCTGCGCGGCGATCGCGGCCCGATAGTCGCGGCGTGCGAATTGCGCATTGCCGATCCAGTATTGCGCCGAGGGTGCCAAGGGACTGCGCGGCCATGTTTTGACAAACGCGGTGAAGTTGGCAATCGCGCCGGGAAAATCGCCGCGCTTGAACTGGTCCAGCGCAGTGTCGTAGGCACGCTGCTCGCCGGCAGTATTGGCCGCTACCGCAGCGCCTCCAGGTACGGGCACGGCAGCCCCGGGTACGGGCACCGCGACGGGAGGCGCGACAATCGTAGGCGGCAGCGACGTTGCCGCAGCCGGCCCCGGCGGCGTTGCCGGATCGGCGCCGCTGCTCGCGGCAATCGGAGCGGTTTCCAGCCGACGCAAGCGTGAGTCGATATCGACGTAGAGATCGCGCTGGCGCCGCTGCGCTTCGCTGATTTCGTAGGTCACGACCTCGAGTTGCCCGCGCATCCGGGCCAAATCGGCTTTCAGCGCTTCGATACCGTTAAGGAGCTCGACCAAGCCCTGATTCTTGATCTGCTGCTCGAGTCCGGACAGGCGCGCGTCGACGTCACGCTGGAACTGCTCCAGACGCTGGTTCGTCAGGGCGATTCGTTTGCGCGCTTCGTCGTCGTCGAACAACGCGGCGTGCGCGCCGTGCGTGCCGTACGTCAGCGCCAACAGCGCGCACGCGGCGGCCGCCGTGCGCGCCCGGTGCAAGTGCGTGGACAAGCGCAGCGGCGTCACTCGCCGGCGTACACCATGTCGGCGCGGCGGTTTTCCGCCCACGCGGCCTCGTCGTGGCCAGGGTTTTTCGGTTTTTCCTTGCCTAAGCTCACGGTTTCGATTTGTG
>JBPCLS010000249.1:0-4289 GCA_051003055.1 Casimicrobiaceae bacterium | reverse complement strand
CTTCACGACGGTCGGTCGGTCGGCCGCATCGTCGGCGAGCTGATCGACCGCGAGCACGCGCGCGTTCTGCAGCACGACGTCGTTCATGCCTGTGGTGCGCTCGGCCTGACGCGTCAGCAGCACGTCGACGCGGTCGCCCGGCAGCACGAAGCCGCCAACGCCCTCGACGTCGTTCACGCGCACCGTGACGGCGCGCATGCCGTCCTGGATCACCGCCGAGAGCGTTGCCTTCTGTCCAGGCCCCGTGATCTTGGTGCGCAGGAGCGGCTCATTGCGCTCGATCGAGGCAAGCACGATGCGCTTGCCGCCCGACATCACGTCGGCGATCGAGCCGAAGGTGCCGGCGGGCAGCGCTTCCTCGGGCCACGCGACTTCGCGCAGGTGATCCGCCGCGACGTGCGTACCGAAACGCAGCGGTCCTGCCGCAATGACGATCGTGCGCGTCGCAACCGTTTTTTCCTTCGGCGCGACAACCTTGCGGCTCAACTCGGCCTGATAGTTCAGCCAGCCTTGCGCGACGAACACCGCAAGGAGCCCGAACACGACGGCTATGCCGACCATCACGATGGTATTCTTACGCACTGCCAGCCCCGTTTCGTTTTATTTGCTTTTGTGCCGGGGAAACTGCGCTTCGAAACTGAATCCTTCCTGAAGTTCGGCGTTCGAATGCCGCTATGTTGAATCCGCCGCTAAGGCCTATCCTTACCGGCCGCTTAAGCGTTTCTCTGCAATGCGATCAATGCGCCGTTTACCAACGCGACGCGCCGCGCAGAGATACCGGGAAATGCAAGTTGTTGCATGGGGCGGGCCGCAGAAATGTTGAAAACGTTCGCACTTCGTCGCTCCACGATGAATTATTCTTAGCGCATTTTAAGAGAAATTCCGCCTCGCCCGAGACCGATTGTAAAAGGCTGCGCGGCACTCTGCGCTCCGTCGTCTTCCAAGGGGCTGAGCCATGTCGTCACGTTTCCTTGCCGACCCGCGCGGTGGCGTTGCGCCCATCTTTGCGCTTGCGCTCGTTCCCATCATCGCTGTCGTCGGCGCTTCGGTCGACTACAGCCGCGCAAGCGCGGCGCGCTCCGCGATGCAGGCGTCGCTCGACGCGACGACATTGATGATTGCCAAGGACGCACAGCTCATCCCATTCGACCAGGTCGCCGCGCGTGCGAGCGATCTCTTCAGGGCGGGCTTTGGCAACGACCAGGTGAGCAGCCTCCAGGTTTCCGCAAATGTGTCGAACGGGCCGGGCGGCACGACGGTGACGGCCTCGGCGGAGGGCTCGGTTGCAACCACCTTCATGCACCTGTTGGGGCACAATTCAATGCCGATCGGTGCGCGCGCCAGCGTCGTCACCGCGAGTGACGGTCTCGGCTGCGTGCTGTCGCTAAATCCGCAGGCGAGCAGCGCGGCGACCGCTCAAGGCAGCACCTCCGTCAAGCTGAACGGGTGCAGCCTCTACGACAATTCCGCCAGCCCGACCGCGCTGACGGTCGGCGGCTCCGCGACGGTTACGGCGGATTTCGTCGGAGTCGTGGGAGGAGTCGGATCGAGCACGGGCATCACGGCGACGAACGGAATCCGCACGGGCATCGCGCCTGTCGCGGACCCATATGCCGATGTGAACATGCCGGTCTTCAGCGGCTGCGACGAACACAACTACACGGCCAAGAACACCGTGACGATCAATCCCGGAGTCTATTGCGGCGGCATCGGCGTCAATGCCAATGCGGTGCTGACGTTGAATCCCGGAATGTACATCCTAGACGGTGGCAGCTTCACGGTGAACGGCGGCGCGACAGTGTCGGGAACGGGTGTGACGCTCGTGTTTACGAAAAAGACGGACAAGGATTGGGCGACCGTCACGATCAATGGCAATGCCAATGTAAATCTTACCCCGATGACCTATGGGCCAACCAAGGGCATCGTTGTTTTCGCGGACCGCAATACGCCCGTAGGCACCTCCTTCAAGTTCAATGGCGGCGCCAATCAGTACTTTGCTGGCGCGATCTATGTTCCAACCGGCGCGATCACTTTCTCAGGCGGAGCCGACACCGCGACGACCTGCACGCAGATCATCGGCGACACCGTGACCTTTGTCGGCAACTCCAACCTCGCGATCGATTGCAGCCGCTACAATACCCGGCCGTTCAGCAGCAAGTTCATGCGGGTGGCGTCCTGAAGGGCCAAGCTGCGGCCGGCGCTCCCTTACGGCGATCGCACAGGCTTCCGCGCCACGACGAGATCCTGATAGTTGCCGACGATCCCCTCTTCGATCGACAGGATCTCGAAATGCTGTCCCCAGACGCGCTTGATGTAGCCCGGCTGGTGAAAGACGTTGCGGTAATACGCGCTGCCTTGCGTGACCGCATCGATGCCGGGGTTGCGGCCGACGTCAATGAAGCCATCGGCGTCCGAGGCGATCTGTTCCAGCAGATTGTCGCGCGCCGCCGCCACGTTGCCGAGAACCGACAGGAATAGCAACGCTCCCGGCTTGGCGATGCGATGCAGTTCGGCGAGCCACAGCGCTTCATAATGCCGGTCAAGGTGCGTGAACACCGAAATGCCGCAGACCGCTCCGAAGAAATCGTCCGCGAATGCGGTCGGCGGCTCCGGCACGATGGTGGCGAAGCGCCCCTCGATGTGCTCGGCACACCAGCGGACATTGTCCGCGTCGATATCGACACCGTAGAGGTCGGCGCCGCTGTGCGCGAGAAACCGGCTGGTGCGTCCGCCGCAGCCCCAGTCCAGCACCGGCCCTAAGTCGGCAAGCGGGCGGCCCGCAAAGCACTGCGACAACGCATCGAGTTTCTTTGCGACCGAATAGCCTTCGAGATTGAACAGGAACTCGGACTCGTGCCCGGCGACGCGCAGCCGGCGCTCCGGCTCCGGCATCGCGACCTCGAACAGCGGGTAGTGGTAGTCGCGCAGCGCCTAGAACGGCTGTTCGGCCCCGAACGAAAAGCGCAGGTCGGTGCGGCGCGGATCGAGCGGGATATCGCCTTCGAAGGCGAATGAAGCAAATCCGGGTGGCAGAGATGATTTCCAGCCGCTCGCTCCCTCGCGAATGTCCAGCGCGACGGGCTCCCCATTGACCGTGATGCGGCCATCGCTGCCCGGCGGCGGAATGGTCCAGCCGCCGATATGCAAGGCCGTATTCTCGATGCCGCCCGCCATCGCCCAGAGTCCATGGCGCAGAATTTCGCGCGTCAGTTCCTCATAGTGGCGCGCAGGATGCAGGCGAATCGCGAAACGGCCGTTCGTCAGCGGCTTCGCCGCGCCGCGTGCGCGTACCTCGATGGTCTGCTGTGTTCCGTCGAAATACTGCGCCGGGATCGTGTACTCGAACGCGCAGCGCCCATCCGGCGATTCGGAAGCCAGATCGGCGCGGTAGCGGTCGGCGACTGTGCTGCCGGCGATCTTTCCATCGACGGTGAAATCGACGGTAACCGGCGCGTCGTTGCGGGTGTTGCGCGCCCAGCCGCTGATGGTGCGTGCGCTGCGCGCGTCGACGACACCGACCAGCGGGTTGCGCAAGAGCTTTCTGAGGAATTCCACGCGTCGCCTCGCGGTGCCAGCGGCGGCCTCCTAGACGATCGCAAGGCTATCTTCAACGCGGGCGACAATCACGCGCCCGGCACGCTGGCGTTCGGGAAGAACAGCTGCTGCCCGTCGATCCTGTAGTCGGCGATCGCCTTCTGGCCTTCCGCCGACACGAGCCAGTCGATGAACTGCTGACCGAACTCGTTCTTTACATGCGGATGCTTGTCCGGATTGACCAGCATGACGCCGTACTGATTGAGCAGCCGCTTATCGCCCTCGACCGCGATGTCGAGTTCGCCGCGGTTCTTGAACGCCAACCATGTGCCGCGGTCGGCCAGCGTGTAGCCGTTCATCGATGACGCGGTATTGAGCGCCGCACCCATGCCCTGTCCAATTTCGCGATACCACGGGCCTACCCCCTCCCTTCCCTCCCCCAGCGAGAGGGCGTTTACGCCCGTCTTCGACGGGCTATGCGGGGGAGGGTTAGGGTGGGGGTCGATGCCGGCGCCCTTCCACAATGCGAGTTCGGCCGAATGCGTGCCGGATTTGTCGCCGCGCGATACGAACGGCGTACCCTTGTCCCTGATGGCTTTGAGCGCCGTCCCGATGTGCATGCCCCTGACGCCGGCCGGATCGCTCTTCGGTCCGATCAGCACGAAGTCGTTGTACATCACGGCGAAGCGCTTCACGCCAAAGCCGTCGGCAACGAACTTCTCTTCCTGCGCCTTGGCGTGCACGAACACCACGTC